>JBJMLJ010000350.1:0-6350 GCA_045805365.1 Thermoleophilaceae bacterium | reverse complement strand
GTTCCTGTCGCCCGCGTAGAAGTCGTAGCCGTCGCTCGTGAAGCGCCCACGCAGGTCGGGATGGTCGAGCTGCGCACCCACGTCGATCTCGGCGATGACGACGCCGGCGCCGGTGCTCAGCCGCCAGGCGCGGTCCACCGAGATCCCGCGATCGAAGCCGCCCGCCGGACTGGCGAGGTCCCACTGCTCGTTGGTCGCGTTGGGCAGCGGGCTGTGGTCGAAGAGCGGGTCGTTGGGCTCGGCGGCCTGAGCCGCCGGCGGGACGAACAGCGCTACGAGGATGAGTCCGAGCGCCCGGCGCAGCATTGGCGGATCGTACGGCGGCCCGATCGCCGCCGCGCCGGATTGCGGCAGCAGTGCGGTTTAGGTGTCGTCCTGCGACACCAAAGCAGCTTTGCTTCGCCGGACCGCGCGCTACGCCACGTGCGGCTGCGCCGACTTCGCGCTCTCGCGCCGGCGGCGGCGCTTGTCGCGGTGCTTCTTCACCTGGCGGGCCAGGTCGTCGGCGACGAGGTTGACCGAGTGGCCCATGTCGTCCGAGCGCTCGGAGGCGCGGAGGGTCACGCCCTTCAGGTGGAGGGTCACCTCGGCGACCTGGGACTGCCTGATAGAGGGGTTTCGCTCCTCCCAGAGCTCGACCTCAAGCTCCGCGAGGGGTGAGACCTGCCGCGCCACCTTGCCGACCTTCTTCTCGACCCTCTCCCTCAGGTCGTCCCCGACTGGCACGTTGCGCCCCTTGATCTCGATGCGCATGCGGCCCTCCTCGGATCGCTGTCGCGGCTTGGACAGGATGGTAGTCCTGGGATCGACCGAGCGCCAGGGTTTTCAGCGGCCGAGGGTGCGGGCGTAGGCGAGCGCCGAGACCTCCCGCGCGCCGGCGGCCCGAAGGGCGGCCGCGCAGGCCGAGAGCGTTCCGCCCGTGGTGATCACGTCGTCGACAAGCAGGGCTCGATCGGGCACCTCGGCGCCCTGGGCCGGCGCAACCGTTTGGCGGACGGCCTCGAGGCGCTCAGCGCGCGAGCGCCCCACCTGCGCGCCGGCCCCGGCGCCGCGCTCGAGGCAGGTCGCCACCGTCACGCCGGCCCGCCGCGCGACCGCCTCCGCGAGGCGCTCCGCCTGGTTGAAGCCGCGCCGCCGGAGCCGCACCGGCTCGAGCGGGACCGGCACGAGCGAGCTCCCGTCGAGCAGGCCGGTGGGCGCACAGGCGACGATCTGCGCCGCCATCGCGTCGGCGAGGCCGGCGGCCCCGCGGAACTTGAGCCCGCCGACGAGCGCCCGCGCCGGCCCGTCGTAGCCCACCGGCGCCCAGGTCGGCAGGCCGGCCGACTCCACCAGTCCCTGTCCGAGCCAACGGAGCCGGCGACGGCAGCCGGCGCAGAGCGGCTCGGCGGGCCGTGCGCCGCGGCCGCAGCTCCAGCAGAACGGCGGCGCCGCGAGCGAGAGCAGCCAGCCGAGGACCATCGCCCCGGACGGTCGCGGGTCGCGCCCGACGGTTGCGCACGCACTGCGACAATCCCGCGCGTGCGCAGCGACAACGCGGCAACGGACTCGCGCCGATGACCCACCCGCGCATCCACTGGCTGCCCGACCCGGCGGTGCTGGCGCCGCTCGCGCTGCTGGTCTTCATCTACGTCCGCCGCTTCCGCGCCGCCCGACGCGAGGCGGGACCGCGGGGGGCGAGCGGCCTCCAGGCGGCGGCCTTCGCCTGTGGGATGCTCGCGCTCCTGGCGGCGCTGGCGTCGCCGCTCGACCGCCTCGGCGAGGACTACCTGTTCTCGATGCACATGCTCCAGCACGTCCTGCTCGGCGACATCGCTCCGCTGCTGCTCCTCCTGAGCCTGTCCCGCGTGATGATGCGGCCGGCCACCCGTCGGCTGATAGCGGTCGAGCGCGCGATGGGCCGCTTCGCCCATCCCGTGACCGGGCTCGTCGCCTGGCTCTTTCTCATGTACCTGTGGCACATCCCGGCGCTCTACGACGCCGCGCTGAACCACGCCGGCGTCCACCTCCTCGAGCACATCTCGTTCTTCACGGCCGGCGTCGCCGTCTGGTGGCCGCTCGTGCAGCCGATCCCGATGCGCCGCCCGCTGACCGGGCTCTCGCCGATCGCCTACATCGGCGCGGCCAAGTTCGGCCTGGCCGTCCTCGGCCTCTACCTAACCTGGTCGGGCACCGCCATCTACACCTACTACGAGCACGTGCCACGGATCTGGGGGCTCTCGCCGGTCGAGGACCAGAACATGGGCGGGGCGCTGATGATGGCCGAGCAGTCGCTGACGTTCGTGATCGTGCTCGTCGCCGTCTTCGTCCGCATGCTCACCCGCTCGGAGGAGGAGCAGCTGCGCCGCGAGCGGCTCGAGGACGCCGGTCCGACAATCGCCGCTTGAAGGACATTGATCGGCGCCCCCGGCGCGCCTAGCCTGCACGCCCGTGGCCGACCCCCTGCGAGGCCGGGACGATCTCGAGCGCCTGCTCGCGCTCGCGGCCGGCGAGGCGCGCGACTACCTGGCCAACCTGCCGGGCGAGCCCGTCCAGCCGCCGGGCTCCGAGGCCGCGCTGGATGCCCTCGGCGACGGCCTGCCCGAGCACGGCGAGGGGGCGCTCCCTGCGGTCCGCGAGCTGGCCCGCCTCGGCGCCGACGCCGCCACCCGCTCGAGCGGGCCGCGCTTCTTCCACTTCGTGATCGGCGGCACCACGCCGGCGGCGCTGGCAGCCGACTGGCTCGGCTCGGCCTACGACCAGAACGCCGCCGCCTGGATCGCATCGCCGCTGGCGGCGCGACTGGAGACGATCGCGCTCGACTGGCTCAGGCAGCTGTTCGAGCTGCCGGACGATTTCAAGGGCGTGCTCGTCACCGGCGGCACGATGGCCAACTTCGTCTGCCTGGCGGCCGCCAGGGACTGGTGCGCCGGCCGACTGGGCGGTTCGGCGGCCGAGGGCGGGCTCGCCTCGCTCCCCCAGATTCCGGTGCTCTCCAGCGGCTACGTGCACGCGAGCGCCGTCAAGTCGCTGGCGCTCCTCGGGATCGGCAGGGCGAACGTGCGCAGGCTGACGCGCGACGCCGCCGGCCGCCTCGACCCGGACGCGCTGGCGGCCGAGCTCGAGGCCCTCGACGGCGGCCCGGCGATCGTGATCGCGAACGCCGGCGAGGTCAACGCCGGCGACTTCGACCCGATCGAGCAGATGGCCGACCTCGCGGAGCGCCACGGCGCCTGGCTGCACGTCGACGGCGCCTTCGGGCTCTTCGCCCGCGTCTCACCGCGCAGTGCCAATCTCGCCGCAGGCGCGGAGCGGGCAGGGTCGGTCTCCTCGGACGGCCACAAGTGGCTCAACGTTCCCCACGACTGCGGCTTCGCGTTCGTTCGCGAGGCGGACTGGAACCGCGAGGTCTATGCGGAGAGCGCCGACTACTTCCCGGCGCTGGACGACCCCCGCCCGAACTTCGCCTACAGCGCTCCGGAGGGATCCCGGCGGGCAAGGGCGCTGGCCGTCTGGGCGACGCTCAAGGCCTACGGCCGCAGCGGCTACCGGGAGATGGTCGAGCGCCACCTCGACGTGGCCCGGCACCTCGCCGACCGGATCGACTCGGAGCCGGACTTCGAGCGCCTCGCCGAGGTGCCGCTCAACATCGTCTGCTTTCGCTACCGGCCGGCGGGGGCCGACGAGAGCCGGCTCGACGAGCTCAACCGGGCCCTCGGCCAGGCCCTGCTCGACGACGGACGGGTGTTCGCCGGCACGACGGTGTTCGAGGACAAGGTTGCGTTCCGGCCGGCGATCGTCAACTGGCAGACGCGCGAGCCGGACGTGGACCTGCTGGTCGACGTCCTCGGCGAGCTGGCGCCGCGGCTCTAGCCGCTAACGGGCGGCCTTGGCGCAGCGCTTGGCGCCGCGGCAGCGCTCGAGGCGCCTCAGCATCCGGTGCAGCCGGCCGCGCCTGCGCTTCGAGAGGTGGGCATAGGTGTTGTGCAGCTCGTTCGGGTCGCGGACGAGGTTGTAGTACTCCCGGTCGCCGTTCGCGTACTCCACGTAGACGCTGCTCTTGAGCCGGATCGCCTCGTAGCTCGTCGGGTTGTCCGACTGCTTGTCGGGCCCGGCGCCCTTCGGGCCGTGATGCTCGATCAGGACGGCGTGGCGCCAGCGCTTGACCTTGTGACCGCGTAGCCAGGGAACGAGGCTGCGGCCGTCCACGATCTTGGGTACCCCGGCGCCGGCCAGGCGACTGAAGGTCGGGCGCAGGTCGACGTTCTGGGCGAGCGCGCCGACGCGCTTGCCCTTGGGCAAGCCGGGGCCGACGACGATCAGCGGCACCCTGATGTCGGTGTCGAACGCGGTCATCTTGCCCTGGTGGAGGCGGTGCTCGCCCAGGTGGAAGCCGTTGTCGGAGCTGAAGACGATGTACGTGTTGTCGGCCAGGCCGCGGGCCGCCAGCGTCAGCTCGAGCCTCGCGATCAAGTCGTCCACGGCCTCGACCGCCTGGGCGCGCCTGTGGAAGGCGTTGTCGAGGCGCCTGATCGCCCGGGGACGCAGCGGCGGCCTGCCGGCCAGCCACCGCGGCGGATTCGTGTTGGCGGTGTTGAACGCCGGCCCGCGGGGCGCCTGCAGCCCGGGGAAGTCGGCGGCGTCGCGCGGCGCCGGCGTGAACGGAGAGTGCGGCGCGAAGGTCGCGATCTCGAGCGCGAAGGGCTGGTGGGCGTCCGCCGCTCCGTTGATGAACGCCGACCCCTTCCGCGCCACCACGTCGGTGAGGTAGTCCTGGGGCCGCCGCGCGTAGTGGAACAGGTGGCCGTTCTCGTTCAGGTTGTAGTTGAACTCGGGGTATCCGTTGCCGGCTACGTGCCAGTCGGTCCAGCCGTGCGGGACGAGCAGGCTGGAGGGCTCGTAGCCGTTCAGGTACTTGCCCATGAAGCTCGTGCCGTAGCCGCGGCTGCGGATGGCGGTGGCGAACGTCGAGCGCTCCTCGTGGCGCTGGTGGAAGACCTGGTAGCCGCCGTCCGGCCCCAGGTTCGTGAAGATCTTCGTGTTGTGGGGGAAGCGGCCGGTGAAGATCGACGAGCGCGACGGGCAGCAGAGCGAATCGGTGACGAAGTAGCGCGTGAAGGTCACCCCGTTCCGCTCCATCTGCCGCACGTGAGGCATGTAGCGGACCAGGTTCCAGGCGAGGTCGTCGGTGAGGACGAAGACGATGTTCGGGCGGGCCTTGGCGGCCCTTGCGGCCGTCGATCCCGTCCCTCCCGCGACCGCCCCCGCCAGGACGACGATCGCTGCTGCCACTGCCCACCGACGCATCTGCCCGCTCCGACACAAGCGCGCGGCCAGAGTTGCGCTACGAGTTCTCGAGAATCGTTCCGTCCTCGATCCGCAACCGCTCTGGGCCGTCGTTCTCGACGGTGACCGAGCCCCGGACGGTCACGCCGGCTCCGAACTCGACATCCCCCTCCACGACCAGCCGCTCGCATTCGATCAACGACGGCGGCCCGGCTGGGAAGCGCTCGTCGAAGTGGCGCACGATCTTGAAGTGGTCGGAGTCGAGGTCGATGAACGGCGGCCGGTCGCCGCGCTCGGGCGCCAGCTCGACCCGCGCGTCCTCGGTGAGGACGTAGGCGTCCGAGCGCAGCATCAGCAGGTCGTTGGTCGTCTTGACCGGGGCGAACCGGCGGCGGGGCACCCTCAGCGCGCCGGCTCCGTCGAAGACGTCGATGGCCGCGCCCATCGCCGCCTCGAGCTGGATCACCTCCGGTGAGGACGAGTCGGTGGGGTCGACGGTCTTGCGATTGACGATCATCGGCAGCCCTAGCACGCCGCCCTTCTCGTCCATCGCCGCCGCGACCGTGCGCAGGTTCAGCCAGATCGTGTTGGCGTTGAAGAAGGGGTGGCGGTCGACGTCCTGGAAGGCGTCGAGGTCCTCGTCCCGCGTCTGGGCCGTCTCCCTGAGAACGAGGCCTCCGCCCTTTCGTCGGGCGATGTGCCCCCCCTTCCTGTCGGCCTCGCTCCGCCGGGCGACCTCCATCAGGAAGGACATCCCCGCGCGCGCGAACCACGCGAGGATCTTCGGCTCCAGGGTGGCTCCCAGGTTGTCGATGTTCGCGACGAGCGCGTACTCGTAGCCGCGGTCGAGCAGCGTGTCGAGCATCCCCGAGCCGACGAGCGACGTGTACAGGTCGCCGTGGCCCGGCGGCGCCCACTCGAGCTCGGGCTCGCCCGGCCAGCTCACCGGCCGCAGGTCGTCCGCCGTCAGCTTCGGCACCTTGCCCTGGACGAAGTCGAGCGGCACGTCGACCTCGAGCTCCGGGTAGCGCTCGAGCGCGGCCAGGGACCGCTCCCGCGTATAGAAGCTGTGCATGAGCACCAGC
>JBJMLJ010000349.1:0-9252 GCA_045805365.1 Thermoleophilaceae bacterium | reverse complement strand
GACGGTGCGTATGCCGGCCTCGGCGCAGCGTCGCGCCGTGGCGGCCGCGACGCTCGTCTTGCCCACGCCGCCCTTGCCCGTGTAGAGGATCGTCCGTGGCGCCATGGCGCGCCAAGGCTAGTGCTAATCCACCTCGACCGTGGCGGTGTCGTGCCCCTTGAGGCCCTTGCCCGTGCGCAGCTCCTTGGCGCCGAGGCGCACCGTGTAGGTGCCGCGCGACTTTGGCTTCCAGCTGAACGAGCCGCTGCCGCGGTGGAAGGTGGCGATCTTGTCGAGACCGACCCGGCCGTCCCGGGAGATCTTCAGCTCGACCGCCGACAGCTTCGAGAGCGTGAAGCGGAGCCGGGTCAGGTGACCGACGCTGGTGCTCGCCGGGCCGGTGACGTTGATCCTCGGCGGATCCACCTGGTAGCCGCGGTACTTCTTGGCGTACGTGCAGAAGACATCGCCGAGGTGGCGGATGCAGGCGTCGTGCATCTCCTCGCGCAGCAGCTCGTGGTAGTTGACGTCCGAGACCTCGTGCCGGTAGCTGTACATGGACCAGTCGCCGAGATCGCTGTAGGGGATCTCCCGCTCGAGCTCCGCCCGGGCGGGCTCGAAGAGGCGTCGGGCTCGCTCGTCGGGGCCGTCCTTGCTGAAGTCGTAGAGGCTGATCACGGTCTGGGTGAAGGCGTTGAAGACGTAGTAGTGGGGCGCGAAGGAGTACTGGAGGTAGGCCACCCCGCCGCGGAAGCCGCGCGTCCTCACGCCCAGCGGGGCGTTCGTCTCGTAGGCGCCGAGGGCCTTGCGCGCGATCCGGTCGTAGCGCGGCTTGTGCAGCAGCTTCGCGGCGCGTCCGAGCGCCTGGATGCCGACGCCGTCCGCCATGCCGCTGATCCAGGGCGGCGAGCCGCCGCCGAAGTCGAACAGGTACTCCCAGGCGATCCAGCCGCGGGCGCGATGGACCGCAAAGCGCGCCATCTCGTCGAGCAGCCGGCGCAGGCGCGTCTTGCTGCAGGGGGCGTCGACGCCGCCCTTGCAGGCTCCGTAGAGGAGGTTGGCCCGCTTGAAGGTCCCGAGCGGGTGGTACTGGAGGCCGCGGCCGGGGAAGTAGCGGTAGAGGACCTCGCTGCGGCCGAAGCTGACGAAGTCACCCGACGCCGGGAACGGCCTGTGCGGCCAGTAGGTCGTGTTGCGCTGGACCTCGGCGAACCAGGACGGCATCCGCGAGGGACCGAGCCGCCCCCTCAGGGCGATCCGCTCGAGCGTGGAGATCACATAGCCGAGCTCCTGGCCGCGCGAGCCGTGCAGGCGCTTCCGAACCCGGCGCGCCTTGCGGTAGATGCGCACATAGCGGTTGAAGCTCGAGCGGCTGATCTGGTGCTTGCGCCGCGCCTTGCGGAGGGCGCGGCCCACTGCCCGCCGTCCCCGAGCCGAGCCGGCGACCGCGACCGGACCGCCCGCCCGGGGCGACTCGAGGCCCCTGGGCGACGGCGTCAGCGGGTCGTTCACGCGGCGGGCCGAGTCGCCCTTCACCACGATCAGCTCGCCCGCCTCGGCCGGTCCCGCCGTCACGACGAGGGCGGCCAGGACGGCCGCCGCAGCGAGTGCTGCGCGGAGGGTGATGGGCATCCGGGATTTCAACCTGGCAGACGGTTCGAAGTTGCGTTGGCGGCGCCGGGCTTCCACTACCCTGCGCCGGGTGCGTACCCCGTTTCGACGGCTGCCGCCGGCCGTCCTGCTGATCTTCGTCGTTGTCGCCGCTTCGGGTTGCGGCGGCTCCGACAACGACACGAACGCAACGAGCCTGCTCGACAAGGCCTTCAAGCAGTCGGTCAAGAGCGCGGACCTCAAGCTGGACGCCCAGCTCCAGCTGAGCGGCAGCTCGAGCCTGGGCCGCCAGCTCCGGGTCAACGCAACCGGGCCGTTCAAGACCAACAAGGGCAAGCTGCCCTCATTCGACATCGACGTGAACGCCGCCGCCGGACCGGGCCAGGGCTTCCAGATCGGCTTCGTCTCGACCGGGGACCGGGCCTTCACCAAGTTCCAGGACGTCTACTACGAGCAGCCGCGCTCCAAGGTCGATCAGACCATCAAGTCCCTGAACACGGGGACCGGCAACCACCGCTCGCTCCGATCCCTCGGGATCGATCCGCGCCGCTGGCTCAAGGATGCCCACAACGAGGGCACCCAGGAGGTCGCCGGCGCTCAGACGACGCAGGTCTCGGGCAAGCTGAACGTCGAGAAGGCGCTGAAGGACCTGAACGGCTTCGTCAAGCGCTCGGGGACCGCGATCGGCGGCGCGACGGGACAGGTCCCTCAGCCGCTCAGCGAGAGCTCGCTGAAGAAGTTCAGCGAGCAGGTCAAGGACCCCAGCTTCGACGTCTACGTCGCCAAGTCCGACAACACGATCCGGCGGCTTTCCGTGCACGTCGACTTCAAGGGTGGCTCGCTCTCCTTCACGCTCGAGTTCTCGAAGGTGAACGGGAAGCAGACGATCCAGGCTCCTGCGAGGGCCCATCCGATCTCCCAGCTCACCGGGGCGCTCGGGGTAGGGCTCCTGGGCGGCGGCTCCTCATCAGGGGGATCGAGCACCAACACGACCCCGTCCAGCCCGAGCGCCGACGCCTACAAGCGCTACGGCCAGTGCATCGACAAGGCGAACCCGCAGGACACGGACGCACTGCAGCGCTGCGACCAGCTGCTGCACTAGCGGCGCTCGAGGATCACCAGCGGGATCCGGCGGGACGTCCGCTTCTGGTACCGGCCCCAGACCGGGTTGTGCTCGACGGCCTTGGGCCAGAGCCTCTCGCGCTCCTGCTCGCTCGCCTCTCGCGCGCGGACCTCGATGCGCTCTCTGCCGATCTGGACGGTGGTCTCGGGATTGGCGCGCAGGTTGTGGAGCCAGCCGGGATGGTGCGTGTAGCCGCCCTTCGAGGGGACGACGACGAAGTCGTCTCCGTGCGGCATATAGATCAGCGGGGTGGTGCGCGTCGTGCCGCTGCGGGCGCCGACGGTCTCGAGGAGCAGGAGCGGCGGCAGGCCCGGGAGGTTCCCGATCCGGCCGCCCGTCGAGCGATACAGCCGGGCGTGGCCGCGCATCAGCGGCCCGAGGACCGGCCAGATCCGGTCGGCTATGTCGAGATAGCTGAGCACGTCAGGTCCCGCTCGGGGTCGATGCCCCAGCGCTCCCCAAGCTCGCGCTGCTCCGGCGCAATCGGCCAGCGATCGGGACGCTCCTCGGAGTGCTCGGGCGAGGCGCCCTTCAGCGTCATGCAGCCGCGGTTGTCGCCGATCGCCCGGATCTCGTCGACCTCCGCCGGTGTCAGGGGCGGCGCGGCCGGGAGCGAGGCCAGCTCGGCCCGCTTCTGCTCGATCGGCTTCGCGTGGTCGGCCTCCTCGATCAGCGTCGGGACCACGCACTCGACCGCCTCGTGGGCGAGGTTCCAGTGGCAGGCGAGCTGGAGCATCGTCAGGTCGTGGCGCTCGGCGATCGGCCGCATCCGCTCCATCCGCTCGCGCCCGGCCTCGACCCAGCCCTCGGGCCGGAAGCCGCGGTGGTCGCCCTCCGCGAAGCGGTGACCCGGGAGCACGTCGTCGTGGAACAGCCCCCCGTAGTCCACGACGCGGGTGATCACCTTCACCCCGTGGCGAGCGGCGGGGTCGAGGGCGAGCTCCCCGGGCCAGGGCTCGAGCGGGTTGAGGATCAGCATCGCCCAGTCGATCAGCTCGCCGTAGCGCTCGAAGCAGCCGATCAGGTCGAGCGTGAAGCCGTTCGCCGGGCCCGGCGCCACGCCGAGCCCGCCCGCGAGGCCGTCGTCGCGCACAGCGAGAAGGGCGTCCCAGACGGCGGGATGCTCGAAGCCCGTCCGATCCGGGTTGTGGAGGAGAAGGAGGTCGAAGGCGGAGGCGCCGCAGCGCTCCAGGCTTCGCTCGACCGCCATCCGGACGTAGTCACCGTAGGCCTGGGGGCCGCGGAGGGCCGGATCGGTGAAGCGCGGGTAGCCGCCGGCGCCGCGACGCTCGCCCTCGTAGAAGTCGTGGCCGATGGCGCCGACGAGCGTGTAGTCGTCGCGTGGCACGCCCTCGAGCGCTCGGCCGAGCAGCTTGTCCGCCTCCCCGGCGCCGTAGGCGTCGGCGGTCATCACCGTGCCGATGCCCGCGCCCGGGCGAAGGAGCTCGCCGAGGCGGTCGTCGTCGAGCGCCTCGCCGAAGTGCATGAAGCGCCCGCCGCTCCAGGTGCCGACAGCTGTTCTTCCGGGCTCAGCCACGTCTACGCGAATATGAACACCAGTATGAGCACCGCGTAGACCGCGAGCAGCTGAACCCCCTCGAACCAGTTCGAGCGGCCCTCGACCGTCACGAAGTTCGCGATTAGCACCGAGAAGAGCAGCGCGGCCAGCTCGTAGCCGTTGAAGACCAGCGCCATCGGGTGGGGTCCGACGCCGAACGAGAGGAGCGCCAGGACGGGGGCCACGAAGAGAGCGACCTGGGCGCTCGAGCCGATGGCGATGTTCATCGCCAGGTCCATCTTGTTCTTGTAGGCGACCATCACGGCTACCCAGTGCTCGGCAGCGTTGCCCACGATCGCCACGACGACCACGCCGATGAAGAACTCCGACAGCCCGATCGCGTGCGATGCCTCCTCGATGGAGCCGACGAGGACCTCGCTCATCACGCCGACCAGGACGCCGGCGATCGCGAGCAGGATCACGGACCGGCTCACCGACCAGACCTCCTCCGGCACCTCCTCCTCGCCGTGCGGGTTGAACAGGTCGCGGTGGGTTCGCAGCGAGAAGAACAAGCCGGCCGCGTAGCTCAGGAGCAGCACGATCGACACGCCGATCGTCAGGTGCTTGAGATCCGAGCCGAAGTCGACCCGGTCCTGACTCACGTGCGGGAGGGCCCCGCCGCTCGCGAGCTGGAAGACGGCGGGAAGCACGAGGGCCGCCAGCGCCAGCAGGAGCATCGCCGCCTGGGCGTGCACCGCCTGCTCGCTGAACCGCTGGTCGCCGTTCTTGATCCCGCCGACGAGCATCGAGAAGCCCAGCACCAGAAGGATGTTCGAGATCACCGAGCCGACGATCGACGCCTTGACGACCTCGTGCAGCCCCTTGTTGAGCGCGAACGCGGCGATGATCAGCTCCGGGAAGTTGCCGAAGGTGACGTTGAGGAGGCCGCCGATCCCGGGGCCGGCCCGCAGGGCGAGCTGCTCGGTCGCCTCGCCCATCAGCGCCGCTGTCGGCACGACGCCGAGCGCGGCGCTGAAGAAGACCAGCGCGGACGGAGCGTCGGCCACGTCGAGGCCGATCGCGAGCGGGATGAAGACGCCGAGGGCGTAGAGGTAGCGCACCGGCGTGGAAGCCTACGGCCCGCCGGGGCCGGTCCTACTCCTCGTCTGGCTCTTCTTCCTCGTCCGGCTCGAGGTCGGGGTCCTCGACCGCGGCCTCCGTGACCGCCCGGCCATCGCCCCCGTGGTAGGTGGCCTGGAAGCGCTCGAAGAGCTCGTCCCGCTGCGCCTCGTCGACCGGCACGTCGTCGGCCACGAGCACCCAGTCGGCGCCCTCGAACTCCTCGAGGTTGAAGATCTCGCTGTCCATCGAGGCGGAGTCGTCCACCACGACCATCACCTCGGTCTGCGGGTTGAAGTACGTGCCGGGGCGGACCAGGATGTCTTCGAGGTCGTACTGCCGTTGCTCGGAGGCCATCGGGCGCACCCTATACCCCCGGACTGGCCCCGTCACGCACCCAGGTCGCGGAGCTGACGGTCGATCTCGGTCTCCACGTCGAGCGGCTCCTTGCCCTGTCGCATCCGGCGCTCGTTGCGGGCCACGACGAGCTGGCGGACCTCCTCCCGAAGCGACGCGTCGACCGTCACGGCGGGGCGCATCAGCTCCGCCATCTCGGCGTCGATGTCGAGCGGTTCCTCGCCGCGCGCCTCCCTGCGCGCCGACTTCGCCTCGAGCATCTGCCGGACCTCTTCGCGGGCTACCGGGTCGGAGGCCGGGCTCGCGGGCGGCGGCGCCGCCCGCCGGGGCGCCTCGTCCTCCATCGCGAAGGCCCCCGTCCGGCCCAGGCCCCGGTAGATCTTGCCGCTCCCCCAGAAGCTGACCACCGCGACCACGACGGCCAGGAGGGAGATGACGATCAGGACGGTTCCGAACGCTCCCACGACCACATAGTCTGACCCCATGTGGAAGCGGCTGCGGCGCCGGACCATGGCCCCGAGCCGGCCGGCCCTGTACCCCGATCAGGTAGGCCTGCTGGTTTTCTCGCTGCTCGCGGTCGCCGGCGGGGTCTATGTAGTGGTGCGCCTGGCCTTCGGGTAACATTGCCGCAGCGATATTGACTGACGAATCAATCGGGTCTACGGGACAGGCCCGCAGGCACCCGAGCAAGGAGCCCTGAACAAGTGGTCGATTTCACGCTTACCGACGAGCAGAAGGACATCCGCGAGCTCGCGCACGACTTCGCGACCAAGGAGATCCGCCCGGTCGCATGGGACTACGACAAGGACGCCACCTGGCCCCAGGAGATCGTGGAGAAGGCCTGGGAAGTGGGCCTCATGAACAACCACATCCCTGAGGAGTACGGGGGACCCGGGCTCGACTACCTGACCGGCTGCCTGATCGAGGAGGAGCTCGGCTGGGGCTGTTCCGGCATCGGCACGTCGCTCATGTGCAACGGGCTCGCCAGCGCGCCGGTGACGATCGGCGGCTCCGAGGAAGTCAAGAAGGAGTACCTCGGGATGCTCACCGAGGAGCCCAAGCTCGCCTCCTTCTGCCTCACCGAGCCGGACGCCGGCTCCGACGTCTCGGGGATGAAGACCACGGCCGTCAAGAAGGGCGACAAGTACGTCATCAACGGCACCAAGTGCTTCATCACGAACGGCTCCCACGCCTCCTGGTACACGGTCTACGCCAAGACCGACAAGGAGGCCGGCCACCGCGGCATCTCCGCCTTCGTGGTCCCGCGTGACGCCGACGGCGTGACCGTGGACAAGAAGGAGGACAAGCTCGGCCAGCGCGCCTCCGACACGGCGATGATCTCCTTCAGCGACGTCGAGATCCCCGCGGGCAACCTGCTCGCCGAGGAGAACAAGGGCTTCAAGCTCGCGATGATGACCCTCGACCGCACGCGCCCGGGCGTCTCGGCCCTGGCCGTCGGAATTGCGCAGGCGGCCTTCGAGTTCGCCACCGACTACGCCAAGGAGCGCGTCCAGTTCGGCGTGCCGATCGCGATGCACCAGGCGATCCAGTTCATGATCGCCGACATGGCGACCAAGATCGAGGCGGCCCGGCTGCTCGTCTGGAAGTCGGGCGCGCTGCTCGACGCCGGCGAGCGCAACACGCTCGTCGCCTCACACGCCAAGCGCTTCGCCGCGGACTCGGCGATGGAGGTCTCCGTCGACGCCGTCCAGGTCTACGGCGGCTACGGCTTCATCAAGGAGTACCCGGTCGAGAAGCTGATGCGTGACGCCAAGATCATGCAGCTCTACGAGGGCACGTCGCAGATCCAGCGGCTCGTGATCGCCCGCGAGGTGCTGATGCCGCGGCGAGTCGAGCAGCCCGCGGCAGCGGCCGCGTAGCCTTTTTGCGTCGAAGCTGAAGCGCTGGCACCAGAGCGGGACGAGGTCCGGGTTTCGACCCTGGAGCTCTTCTTCGACCTCGTCTTCGTATTCACGATCACCCAGCTGACGTCGGTCCTGGCCGCCCACCCGACCGGGGGCGGGCTGGTCCGCGTCTCGCTGATGCTGATCGTGATTTGGTGGATGTACGGCGGCTACGCCTGGCTGACGAACGTGGTCGCCCCGGACCGCGCGATCTACCAGGTGCTGCTGTTGAGCGGGATGGCCGCCTTCCTCGTGATCTCGCTGGCGGTGCCGCATGCGTTCGGGTCCAGCGGCGTGGCCTTCGGGATCGCCTACCTGATCGTGGTGCTGATTCACGCCGGCCTGTTCACCCGCAGCCAGCGCGGGGAGTCGGGGACGGCGATCCTCAAGGTGGCGCCGCTCAACATCGTGGCCGCGCTCTCGATCGTCGCGGGCGGGATCGTCGGCGGGACGGGCCGCTGGCTGTTCTGGGCGGTCGCGATAGGCGTGATCCTGCTGCCTTCCTTCCGGCCTCCCGATCCGCGCTTCGAGATCGCCCCCGGCCATTTCGTCGAGCGGCACGGCCTGGTCGTGATCGTGGCGCTCGGCGAGTCGGTCGTGGCCGTGGGGATCGGCGCGGGCCACCACGCGCTGACGGCGGGGCTCGTCGCGGTGGCCATGCTCGGGTTGGCGCTCAGCGCCTGCCTCTGGTGGACCTACTTCGGCGAGGGCGAGGACGAGCGCGCGCTCGAGGCGATGATCGCCGCGCCGCGCGGGCGGCGTGCCTGGCTCGCGCTCCAGGGCTTCTACCACTGGCACCTCCTGATCCTGCTGGGGATCATCGCGTTCTCCTCGGCGCTGGAGCAGGCGATCGGGCATCCCGGCGACCCGCTCTCCTTCGGCCGCTCCCTGGAGCTCGGGGCCGGCGTGGCGCTCTTCTTCCTCGGCGACGCGCTCTTCCGCCGGACGCTCTCGATGGGCGCGCTGCGCTGGCGCCTCTCAGCGGCGGCGCTCGCGCTCCTCACCGTGCCGCTCGGCCCGGAGATCGCGGCCGTGGCGCAGGTCGCGGGCCTGCTGGCGTTCGTGGCGGCCTGCCTGCTCCTGGAGCTGCGCGAGCGAGCGCCGCTGCCGGCTGGCGGCTGACACCCCTGTCACGATTGACCCAGCGATGGCCCGCGGCGGGAAGACCAAGCCGGAACGCAGCCGCGAGGCGGCCCGGCAGGCGGTCGCGCACGCCGGCATCGCGCCTGCGGCCCGGGACCCGTTCACCGGCGGGCTGCGCCGGCGCGAGGTGCTGCCGCTCCTCGTCCTCCATTTCATCGCCCAGGGCCCCTCCTACGGGAACCAGCTAATGGAGCGGATCGCCGAGATGACGGAGGGCGTCCTGAACGTCAACCCGAACACCATGTATCCGCTGCTCCGCCAGCTCGAGGAGCGCGGCCTCATCGAGGGCAAGTGGGAGCATCCCGAGCGGCGTACGCGGCGCTTCTACACCGTCACCGCCAGCGGGAAGAAGGAGTACAAGCGGCTGGTCGAGGAGGTGCGGCCCTTCCTCGACTCGGTCCAGTCGAGCATCGACGAGATCGTGCGCGAGGTCTACGGCTGATGGCGCGGACGGCCGCGGCCGCGGCGGTCGTCTCGCTGGCGCCCGAGGCGGCGCTCAAGCTCTGGACCGACGTACG
>JBJMLJ010000348.1:0-3143 GCA_045805365.1 Thermoleophilaceae bacterium | reverse complement strand
CGACGTGTGGCGGCGCGAGCGCCGGCCGCACGTGGTCGTGCACCTGCCGCTCGGCGACGGCCTGACCCAGCCGGCGGCGGTCCCGCGCTGCTCGACCGTGCTCGGCATGGGCGGGAGGGCACGGCGGCTCGGTGGCCGCCTGGCGTATGTGGCGGTCCCGCGGCTGCCCGAGCTGCTGCCGCTCCGCTCGCAGAAGCCCTACTACTGGGGCCCCTTCTCAGGCTGGCCCTACGCGGTGGTCCCGGCCGCGTCGGGCGAGGCCAGGTCGGCGGTCCTGATCGACCGGAGCGCGCGCTACGTCCTCTGGCTCGAGGGCTCCTTCGGGCGCGCAACGACGGTGTACGTGGACGGCCGCCGCGTAGGCCAGGTCGCCTACAAGGAGAACAACCCGGGCGGTCACGAGCGGGTGGGCGAGGTCTTCCTCCGGCGCGGGCTGCACCAGCTGCGCCTCTTCCGTGGTGGCGGCGACCTGCGGCCGGGCAACGGCGGAATCGAGTCGAGCCTGCGCCACCTGGGCCCGCTCGTCCTGAGCCCGCCGGCCGGCGAGCGGCGGACGATCCGCTACCTCGACCCCGCGCGGGCGCGGCGGCTCTGCGGCCAGTCGCTCGACTGGGTGGAGGTCGTTACCTGAGGTAGCGTCCCTCGCGATGCCACGGGCGCTCATAACCGGGATCACCGGCCAGGACGGCAGCTATCTGGCCGACCTCCTGCTCGAAAAGGGCTACGAGGTCCACGGGATGGTCCGCCGCTCCTCGACTGAGACCTTCCAGCGCCTCGAGCACATCCGCGACCGGCTCGTCCTGCACACCGGCGACCTGCTCGACCAGCGCTCGCTGGTCGACGTGCTGCGGGCCTGCGAGCCCGACGAGATCTACAACCTGGCGGCGATGTCGTTCGTGGCGGCGTCCTGGAGCCAGCCCGTCCTGACGGCCGAGTTCACCGGCGCCGGCGTCACGCGCATGCTCGAGGCGATGCGCGAGGTGGCGCCCGGGGCGCGCTTCTACCAGGCCTCCTCGTCCGAGATGTTCGGAAAGGTCCGAGAGGTGCCGCAGAACGAGTCGACCCCCTTCTACCCCCGCTCGCCCTACGGCGTGGCCAAGTGCTACGGCCACTTCATCACCGTCAACTACCGCGAGTCGTATGACCTTTTTGCCTGCTCAGGGATACTTTTCAACCACGAATCGGAGCGTCGGGGGCTCGAGTTCGTCACCCGCAAGGTCACCCACGGCGCCGCCGCCATCCAACTCGGGCTTGCCGAGGAGCTCGCTCTCGGCAACCTCGACGCGGAGCGCGACTGGGGCTACGCCAAGGACTACGTCGAGGCCATGTGGCTGATGCTCCAGCAGGACGAGCCCGAGGACTTCGTGATCGCCACCGGCGAGGCGCACAGCGTCAGGGAGCTGGTCGACCTCGCCTTCGCGCACGTCGGGATCGACCCCAAGGACCACATCCGCACGGACCCCAGCTTCCTCCGCCCGGCCGAGGTCGAGGAGCTTGTCGGCGACTACTCGAAGGCCAAGGAGAAGCTCGGCTGGAAGCCGCGCACGAGCTTCGAGGAGCTGGTCCGGCTGATGGTCGACGCCGACCTCGAGCTGCTCGCCAAGGGCGTGCCCCAGAAGCAGGCGGGTTGAGCTGAGGGAGCCGCCGGCCGAGGTCGACGTCGCGGTCGTGGGCGCCGGCATCCTCGGCCTCGCGGTGGCGCGGGAGCTCCGCCGGCGGAAGCCGCGGCTGCGGGTCGTGGTGCTGGAGCGCGAGGAGCGGATCGCCGCCCATCAGACGGGGCACAACAGCGGCGTCATCCATGCCGGCATCTACTACGCGCCCGGCTCGCTCAAGGCGAGGCTCTGCGTCGAGGGCGCCGCCGAGCTCTACCGCTTCTGTGAGGAGCACGACGTGCCCGTCGAGCGCTCCGGCAAGCTGATCGTGGCCCGCGACGAGTCGGAGCTGCCGGCCCTCGACGAGCTCGAGCGGCGCGGCCAGGCCAACGGAGTGCCGGGCCTGCGGCGGCTGGACGCCGGCGAGATCCGGGAGATCGAGCCGCACTGCCGCGGCGTCGCCGCGCTGCACTCGCCGGAGACGGGGATCGTGGACTTCGCCGCCGTGGCCAGGGCGATGGCCGGCGAGCTGGACGTCGTCACCGGCTGCGGCATCGAGGGCATGAACGCGGGCTCGGCCGCGCTCGTGCTCCGCCACACGCAGGGCGAGACCGCGGCGAGCTTCGCGGTCTTCTGCGCCGGCATGTGGTCGGATCGGCTGGCGGTGATGGCCGGCGCCGACCCCGACCCGCGCATCGTGCCCTTCCGCGGCGCCTACCTGCTGCTCGAGCCCGAGCGGCGAGAGCTGGTCCGGTCGCTGATCTATCCGGTCCCGGACCCGACCCTGCCCTTCCTCGGCGTCCACCTGACCCGGCACATCGACGGCGAGGTCTCGCTGGGGCCGACGGCGCTCCTGTCCCGCTCGCGCCTCGGCTCGACCCTGGCGTGGCCCGGCTCGTGGCGGATGTTCCGGCGCTGGTGGCGCACCGGCCTCACCGAGATCGGGCACGCCATGAGCCGGCGGGCCCTCGCCCGGGCGGCCTCCGAGTACGTGCCCGAGCTGCGGCCGGGTGACTTCAGGCGGGGCTTCGTCGGCGTCCGGGCGCAGGCACTCGGCCGTGACGGCAAGCTGGTGGACGACTTCGTCTTCTCCGAGACCGAGCGGGCGCTGCACGTTCGCAACGCGCCCTCGCCCGCCGGCACCTCGTCGCTGGCGATCGCCCGGCTGATCGCCGACCGCGCCGAGCAGCGCGTTTAGGTCATTTTCAGGTCGCGTTCTTAGCGTTCTCTTAGAAATCGGGCGGCAGTGAGATGACGCTTGGCATGAGGAGAGGCACTCGCACGGACGCGGCATTTCGCCGCGCGGGCGCCGCCACGACGCTCCTCGCCGGGCTCCTGACCATCGCCTCCGCCGTGACCGCCAACGATCCCGCCCGCAGCGGCGTGCTGCTGACGGTGGAGCCGGCACCCGTGATCGCCATCGGGCACGCGCTGGCGGCGATGTCGGGCGTCGCCCTGATCGTCCTCGCCCGCGGCGTGCTCGACAGCAAGCGCCGCGCCGTGGACGCCGCGATCGTGCTGCTGCTCGCGGCCGGCCTCCTCCACCTG
>JBJMLJ010000347.1:0-3126 GCA_045805365.1 Thermoleophilaceae bacterium | reverse complement strand
GCCATCCGGGATCGTGCTGCCCTGGCCGGCGCCGGCCTGAACGAGCACGTCGTGGCCGTGCTCCTTCAGCTCGCGCGTGCCCGCGGGGGTGAGGGCGACGCGGTACTCGTCCGGCTTGATCTCGGTCGGGACGCCCACCTTCACGTAGCCACGGCCTCCTCCCTGGCGATGGTGAAGTCGCAGCCGCGCTTCATCAGCTCCGGAAACAGGTCGTCCGGATGCACGCAGCGCTCGGGCGGCAGCGCGCCCCGCTCGTGCAGGTTCCCCCGCGCCAGCAGGCGCGCGGCCGCGGCGGCCGGGGCGGCCGTGGAGACGATGCCGCCTCCGAGCCCCCACTCCTCGCGTGGGTGCGTCACGGCCGTCACGCGGACGATGCGCCCGTCGGCCTCGGCCTCGACCCGGTGAACGGACACCGTCTGGCCGGACGGCGGCAACGCCTCGTGGGCGGCGCGGTCGATCTCCTCGTCCGGCGCCGAGGCGAGCTCGCTCAGCCGCTCGAGGAGCGCCGGCGCCAGCGACAGGCGGAAGCTCCCCTCCGTCGAGCCGAAGCTATCGGGGAAGGTCAGCATCTCCGAGTGGAGCGTGTAGATCGTCTCGGCGTGGCCGATCGGCTCCGGGAAGCTCACCTCGCCGCCCGGCGTCAGCGGATCGAGCTCCTGCGCCTTGCCGTCCCGGACCGCGATCGGCGCCAGCGTCAGCTCGTCGACCAGGGTGCGCAGCGCGTAGGGGACGCTGAAGCGCTCGGGCGGGTCGAGGTCGCGCCCGGCGGCGGTCACGTCGACGCGGGTGGGCCGCCGCCCCAGCTCGTTCACCGCGCGCTCGGCCATCACGTTCGTCTTGCCCGGGCTCGAGCCCATCCCGAGCAGCGCCAGCAGGTCGCGCTCACGGAACTCCCGGTCGAGCTCGAGCTGCCGCTTGGTCATCCAGTAGAGCCCGCCGAGGTCGAGGTAGTGGCAGCCGGCCGCAAGCGCGGCGCGCATCGCCTCGAGGTTCACGCGGTAGCTGGCCGAGTTGAGTAGCAGGTCGCTGTCCGAAAGCATCGAGGCGAGCCCCTCGGGGTCGCGGGCGTCGACCTCGAGAGGGCGCGCCTTCCCGCCGCCCTGGTCCGTGGCGACGGCCGAGGCGCGCTCCTCGTCGAGGTCGAGCAACAACAAATCCGAGATCTCCTCGGACTCCGCAAGGTCGCGCACGATCGCCGGGGCGATCGTGCCGCCCGCACCAAGCACAGCGACCCTCAGCTCGGTCACTGCACCAATTCCCTTCCCCGTAAAGCCAGCCAGAACTCGATCCTGTCGCGCGCGCTTCCGAGGTCGCGGCCGGTGAGCTGCTCCACCCGCTTGATGCGGTAGCGCAGGGTGTGCCGGTGGCAGTAGAGCTCGCGCGCTGCCCTCTCCCACTGTCCGTTCTGCTCTATGAAGGCCTCAAGGGAGCGGATCAGCTCGTCCCCGTACTCCCCGCTCGCGTCCTCCAGCGGACCGAGCACGCTGTCGCAGTAGAGGCGCAGGGCGTCGTCGTCCTGGAGGGAGAGCAGCAGCTGGAAGGCGCCCAGGTCGCGGTAGGACGCGACCTTGGGGCTGGAGCCGTTGGCGAGCGCCGAGGCCTCGAGCGCGCAGCGGGCCTCGTGGTAGCTGTGCCGCAGCCGCCCGAGCGGGGCCGGGCGGCTGGCCGCGCCGCGCAGGTCCCCGCCGGCGTCGGGCAGCGCCTCGCGGGCCTGCTCGGCGAGGGCGATCGCGTCGAGGTCGTCGTGTGCGTCGACCACCGCGCACAGGAGGCGATCGCGGATCGCCACCAGCGCCCCCACGCCGGCGTCGGCCAGGAAGCGGTCGAGGATGGCCCCGACGGTCGCGTCGAGGTCGCTGTCCCTGCCGAACACGAGCACCGCCGCGTCCGAGCCGATCCCGAACGGCCGCAGCCGCATCGCCAGCTCGTCCTCGTCGAGGCGGCCGCCCACCGCCTCGGCCAGCACGTCGCCGGCCAGGCGCCGCTCCGTGTCGCGCATCGCGCGCTGGCGCATCAACTCGAGCGCGACCACCGTGCCGGCCTGCTGGAGGATCAGGCGCTCGAAGTCGCCGAGGCCGCCGGAGTCGCGGGCGGCCAGCAGCCAGGCCTGGGCGCCGTGGCCGCGCACCGCCACGGGCAGCACCAGCGAGCGGCCGGCGAGGTCGGGGTGATCGGGGGCGAACTCACCCTCCTCGCCCTCGCCCTGGTCGCCGCGGGCGAGGACCTCCTCGGCGACCGCGGCGATCGCCTCGTCCGAGAGCTCGCGCTGGAAGGTGCGCGAGACCATCGGCTCGCCACGAGCGCTGAGCACCACGACGACTCCGCCGATGGCGGCAGCCAGCGCGCGCACGAGCTCGTCGAGGCCGCGCTCCTCGAGCACCAGCCGCTCGAGCCGCTTGTGGATGGCGATGCTCCGCTGAAGCACCTCGTACTGCTCGTTCACGAGCCGGGTGAAGGCCTTCTCCGTCAGCGCTATGAACGGCAGCTCGTAGGGAACCTCGAACACCGGGAAGCCGAGCTTCTCCGCCTCGCGCAGCAGCGTCGGAGGGATCTTGTCGTGGTCGAAGCCGGTCCCGAACCCGAGCCCTGCGAGGTGGCGGTCGTGGAGCAGGCGGATGAACTCGCGCTGGCGGGCTGGGCTGTCCAGGCGCAGCCCGGTCGTCAGCAGGAGCTCGCCTCCCGACAGCCAGGGCGTCGGGTCGGGGAGCTCCGAGATGTGCACCCAGCGGACCGGGGCGTCGGCTTCCTGCTCGCCCGCCGCGAGATCCAAGCCCATCTCGGCGACCAGGCCGCGAACCGTGAGCATCGCGCTAGTGGTGCACCACCCTGTCCCACGCCTCGCTCAGCACGGAGCGGAGGACCGACTCGATCAGCTCGAACTCCTCCGTGTCGGCCACCAGCGGCGGCGCCAGCTGGATCACCGGGTCGCCGCGATCGTCCGCGCGGCAGATCAGCCCGCGGCGGTAGAGCTCGCCTGACATGAAGCCGCGCAAGAGCTCCTCCGACTCTTGGTCGTCGAAGCTCTCCTTCGTCTCCTTGTCGCGCACGAGCTCGATGGCGTGGAAGTAGCCGGCGCCGCGCACGTCGCCGACGATCGGCAGGTCGCGCAGCCCCTCGAGCATCTGC
>JBJMLJ010000346.1:0-4952 GCA_045805365.1 Thermoleophilaceae bacterium | reverse complement strand
CATCGATCGCCTGGTCTACGACAACCACGAGCCGCTGGTAGCGCTCGCGGCCGCCGCGGCCGTCACCGAGCGCATCCGCGTGATGTCGGACATCCTGCTGCTCCCCAACCGGGCGAACGCGGCGCTGGTGGCCAAGCAGGCGCTGTCGATCCACAACATCTCGAAGGGCCGCTTCGTCCTCGGCGCCGCGGTCGGCGGCCGTCCCGACGACTTCGAGGCTTCGGGCGTTCCCTTCGATGAGCGCGGCGCTCGCTTCGAGCCGATGCTGGAGCAGATAAGGCGGATCTGGGCCGGTGAGGAAGGCATCGGCCCGCGCCCCGCGGGCGAGCCGCCGGAGCTGCTGGTCGGCGGCGCCGCCGACGTGACCTTCCGCCGCGCGGCGCGGTACGGCGACGGCTGGACGATGGGCGGCGGCGCCCCTGAGCAGTTCGCCGCCGGCGCCGAGAAGCTCCGCGCGGCGTGGAGCGAGGCGGGCCGTGAGGGCGAGCCGAGGACGGTGGCGCTCGCCTACTTCGGGCTCGGGCCGAACGCCGAGGAGAGCGCGCGCGAGGACCTCGGCCACTACTACTCCTCCTTCCTTGGCGACGAGGTGGCCGGCCAGATCGTGGCGAGCGCCGCCACGGACGAGGAGACCGTGAGGAGCTATGTGCAGGGGTTCGCCGAGGCGGGAGCGGACGAGTTCGTCCTCTTCCCCGTCGACACCGATCCGGGGCAGGTCGACCTGCTGGCCGAAGTGGCGTTAGGAGGAGCGCAGCGCGATCGCCGATCGCGCGAGCACCGCACTACGGATTCCGCTTCCGTCCACCGCTGACGCCACGATCGGGGGTGATGGACCCCGCGAGGATGCTCGGCGTGCGCGTTGCTCGGGCCCTCTACGGGCGCTGGCGGGTGCTGGGCCCGGCCGCGCGCGAGCGGCTGGCACCGCTCGCCGAGGACGCCAAGCGGGCCGCCCTCGACGCCCGGGGCGCGAGCGACGCGCAGGCGGCCGACAGCGACCTGCGCTCCGCGAGCCAGACGCTTGCGGCCGCGATCGTCGAGGACGCCGAGGCCGACCCGGAGCTCGACGAGGTCGAGGTCCACCGGCTGCGCGCGGACCTCAAGCGCGAGCTGGAGCGGCTGTCCTCCGCGGACATCCGGGCTTCCCGGAACGTGGTCCAGCCCCCGCCCGAGTAGGATTCCCGCGCCCGAGAGGCGCCTCCCGTTGACCGCTGCCACCTCAGCCGCAACGCTCGAGTTCCGCCGGGCCACGAAGCGCTATCCCGGTCAGTCGAAGGCCGCCGTCGAGGAGCTCTCGCTGACCGTGCCCGCCGGGGACATCTGCGTGCTCGTCGGGCCCTCCGGCTGCGGCAAGACCACGGCCATGCGGATGGTCAACCGCATGATCGACATCACCGAGGGCGACATCCTGCTCGACGACCGGAGCGTCCGCCAGCGGCGGCCGGCCGAGCTGCGCCGGGAGATCGGCTACGTCATCCAGCAGATCGGGCTCTTCCCGCACATGACGATCGGCGACAACGTCGCCGCCGTTCCGCGCCTGCTCGGCTGGGAGAAGCAGCGCATGCGCAAGCGGGTGGACGAGCTGCTCGAGCTCGTCAGCCTCGACCCGGCGGACACCCGCGACCGCTATCCCGCGCAGCTCTCCGGCGGGCAGCGCCAGCGCGTCGGCGTCGCGCGCGCCCTGGCCGCGGACCCGCCGCTGATGCTCATGGACGAGCCGTTCGGCGCGATCGACCCGATCAACCGCGAGCGGCTCCAGAACGAGTTCCTCCGCCTCCAGGCCGAGATCCGCAAGACCGTCGTCTTCGTCACCCACGACATCGACGAGGCGATCAAGATGGGCGACAAGATCGCGGTGATGAAGGAGGGCGGCAAGCTCGCCCAGTACGCGCCGCCGGCGGAGCTGCTCCTCTACCCCGCCGACCCGTTCGTCGAGGACTTCGTCGGCGCGGACCGCGCGCTCAAGCGGCTGGCGCTGCAGCGCGTCCGCGACGTCGACCTGTGGACCGCCGCCCTCGTTCGTGCCGGCGAGCCCGTGGCCGAGGCCCGGGCGAAGATCGAGGACGCCGACCTGAACATCCCGCTGCTCGTGGATGCCGAACGGCGCCCGGTCGGCTGGCTGTCGGAGCGCGGCCTCGCCGGCGAGCGGGTGCGCGAGGAGCTGCGCTCCCGGCCGGAGCCGCGGATCGAGCTCGACGACGTCCTCCGCGACGCCCTCGCCGACCTGATCCTCGCGGAGAGCCGCTTCGCGCCCGTCCTCGACGCCGAGGGCCGCGTGGCGGGGGTGCTCTCGATCGAGGTCATCTCGCACGCGCTGAACGTCCCCCACGAGGAGGTCGCGGCGACGTGATCCTCGAGCTGGCCCAGGTGGAGATCCACAAACGCTCGACGAGCGGCTGCGTTCAGAACGACGGCTTCTGTCCGAACTGGATCGTCCACAACCTCGACCGGTACGTGCACCCGTTCTGGCAGCAGGTCTACCTCGTGGTGGTGTCCGTGGCGGTCGGCTTTGTGATCGCGACGACCCTCGCCCTGATCGCCCACCGGCGGCGCTGGCTCGTCGGGCCGATCATCGGCTTCACCGGGGTGCTCTACACGATCCCCAGCCTGGCGGCCTTCTTCCTGCTCCAGCCGATCACCGGCCGGGGCAGGACGACCGCGATCGTCGCGCTGGTCGCCTACACGCTGCTGATCATCTTCCGCAACGTCACGACCGGGCTGCGCGCAGTGCCGAACGACGCCAAGGATGCCGGCCGCGGCCTCGGCTACACCGAGAACCAGCTGCTGTGGAAGGTGGAGGTGCCGCTCGCGCTGCCCGAGATCATGGCCGGCCTGCGCATCGCCACCACCACGACGGTCGGCCTGGCGACGCTCGCCGTCTTCGCCGGCGCCGGCGGCATGGGCGAGCGCTTCGTCGGCTCCCAGATCGTCTTCAAGTCGAACGTGGTGGTCGCCGGTGGGCTCTGCGTCCTGCTCGCGATCGCCCTCGACCTGCTCATCCTGGGGACGCAGAGGCTGCTCACCCCGTGGACGCGCGCGAGTGCCGGCTGATGCAGACGCCCCTCGCCTTCCTCGGCCAGTTCGGCGGCGCGGTGGACTTCATATTCCACCAGCGCGAGTCCTACGCCGGCGGCGTGCAGATCGGCGGTCACGAGATGCTCGACCTCACATGGCAGCACCTCAAGCTGAGCCTGGTCGCGCTCGGGATCGCAACGGCGATCGCCGTCCCGCTGGGCCTGTGCCTCGGCCACATCCGCCGCTTCTCGTTCTTCGCCATCAGCGTCTCCAACATCGGCCGCGCGGTGCCCACCCTCGCCCTTCTGGCCTTCTTCGCCGCCTATCTGGGGCTCGGCTTCACCAACGTCGCGTTCGCGCTCACGCTGCTGGCGCTGCCGCCGATCCTCACCAACACCTACGTCGGCGTCTACCAGGTCGATCGCGACACGGTCGACGCCGCGCAGGGCATGGGCATGAGCGCGGCGCAGATCGTCGGGCGCGTGGAGCTGCCGCTGGCGCTCCCGACGATCGCCGGGGGCGTCCGCACCTCGGCGGTGAACGTGATCGCCACCGCGACGATCGCACCGCTCGCCGGTGCGACTTCGCTCGGCTTCCCGATCTTGAACGCGCAGATCTACGGCCCCGAGGGGCAGATCGGCGCAGCGATGGTCGTCGCGGCGCTAGCCGTGGCGGCAGACGTGCTGCTGGGCCTGGTCCAGCGGCTGGTGACTCCGCGTGGGGTCAAGTTGGAGGCGGGCGTCCGGGAACGCCGGACGCTCGCCGCGTTCCGAAAGAGAGGAGTGCAGGCAACATGAGGAGGAACCTGCTGGCCGTCCTGCTCGTCATCTGCATGACGGCCTTCGCCGCCTGCGGGAGCAGCAACGACAACAAGAGCAGCAGTACGAGCTCCGCCGGCGGCACCAAGCTCACGGCAATCAAGAAGAACTCGGCCAACGCCGGCAAGACGATCACCGTCGGGTCGAAGAACTTCACCGAGGAGTTCATCCTCGGGAACATCTACGCCCAGGCGCTGAAGGCCGCCGGATACACGGTCAAGACCCAGTTCAACCTGGGTTCGGAGCAGATCGCAAACCGGGCGCTGAAGAGCGGTCAGGTGGACGCCTATCCGGAATACACGAGCACGGCGCTCACCTCGTTCTTCCACGTGAAGATCGCCGACGCGCCCAAGGACGCGAACAAGGCGTACGAGCAGGTCAAGGCCGACTACGCGAAGGAGGGGCTCACCGCCCTGCCGCCGACGCCCTTCAACGACGCCCAGGCGGTCGGCATGACGAAGAAGGAGGCCAGCTCGCTGGGAGTCAGGACGATCTCGGACATGAAGCCCAAGGAGAAGAGCATCGTCTTCGCGGGCACGCCGGAGTGCAAGCAGCGCGTGGACTGCCTGCTCGGGCTCCAGCAGGTCTACGGGCTGAAGTTCAAGAAGTTCACGCCCGTCGACATCGCCGAGCGCTACAAGGCGGCCGACAGCGGCCAGGCGCAGCTGATCGAGGTGTTCACTACCGACGGCCAGCTCGCCACCGGGAAGTACGTCGTGCTCACGGACGACAAGCACATCTTCCCGCCCTACAACGCCACCTTCGTGATCCGGGACTCCGCGCTGAAGAAGCTCGGCCCGGACGCGCAGACGGTGATCGCGCAGGTCCAGAAGGGCATGACGACGGCGGTGATGCAGGAGCTCAACTCCCGCGTCGACATCGACAAGCAGGAGCCGAAGAACGTGGCGACGCAGTACCTGAAGGAGACGGGGCTCGTCAAGTAGAGGACGGCTAGCGTTGCGGGGCGATGGCTTCCATCGCCCCGCTTCGCTTCTCTGACGGCGCGCTGCTGATCCTCGATCAGCGCGCTCTGCCCGAGCGCGAGGAGTGGCTGCGCTGCGAGCGGCCCTCCGAGGTGGCCGAGGCGATCCGGACGCTTGCCGTGCGCGGCGCGCCCGCGAT
>JBJMLJ010000345.1:0-13285 GCA_045805365.1 Thermoleophilaceae bacterium | reverse complement strand
GGACGGCGAGGTCGTCGAGCTCGGCAACACCGCCGTCAAGGCGATCGCGACACCGGGCCACACGCAGGCGCACCACGCCTATCTCGTGACCGATCGAGTTCGCGACGTGGAGCCCTGGATGGTGCTGACCGGCGACGCGCTGCTCGTCGGCGACGCCGGCCGCCCGGACCTCCACGCCGATGGCGCGGACTCCGTCGAGGGGATGGCTCGGACCCTGTACAGGTCGTTGACCGAGCGCCTGCTGAATCTCCCGGACCACCTACTGCTGTATCCCGGGCACTACTCGGGATCGGTTTGCGGGCGCGGCCTCTCCGGACAGCCGGTCTCCACCATCGGCTTCGAGCGCCGCAACAATG
This sequence comes from Thermoleophilaceae bacterium, assembly GCA_045805365.1. Classification (GTDB taxonomy): domain Bacteria; phylum Actinomycetota; class Thermoleophilia; order Solirubrobacterales; family Thermoleophilaceae; genus DASXBA01. The sequence goes on along the minus strand of JBJMLJ010000345.1, from coordinate 12,929 downwards.
GCGCCCTGCAGCTCGGCTCCGAGGACGCCTTCGTCGAGAGCCTGCTGAAGGACATCCCGCCGGTCCCCGAGCGCCAGGCTGAGATCGTCGCGGCCAACCTGTCCGGCGGCTCGCCCGTCGAGGCGGGGTGAGCGCCGCCCCGGTCCGGCTCGGGCTGCGCGAGAACGCCGCCCAGTTCGGCCTGCTGCTCGCCGTCAACGCGTTCGTCGGCGCGATGGTGGGCTTGGAGCGCTCCACGCTGCCGCTGATCGGGAAGCAAGAGTTCGACGTCGGCTCGAGCGCCGCCGTGCTCTCGTTCATCGTCGCCTTCGGGCTGGCCAAGTCGTTCACCAATCTGGGGGCCGGGGCGCTCGCCGATCGGGTGGGCCGGCGGCGGCTCCTGCTGCTCGGCTGGGGGTTCGCGCTCCCGGTGCCGTTGCTGATCGCGGTCGCGCCGAGCTGGGGCTGGATCGTGGCCGCCAACGTCCTGCTCGGTGTCAACCAGGGGCTCGCCTGGTCCATGACCGTTGTGATGAAGATCGACCTCGTGGGGCCCAAGCGGCGCGGGCTCGCGCTTGGGCTGAACGAATCGGCCGGCTACGGCGGTGTGGCCGTCGCCGCGGCGCTCAGTGGGTGGCTCGCCGCCGACTTCGCCGCCCGCGACGTGCTCGTGGCGGCGGGCGCAGCCGTAGCGCTCCTGGCACTGCTCGCCTCGGCGCTCTTCGTCCGCGACACGGGCCGGCACGTCGAGCTCGAGCAGCACCAGGGCAGGCACGACAGCGCAGAGCATCCACCAACCCTGAAACAGGCCTTCCCGGCAGCCAGCTACCGAGAGCCGTCGCTGCGCTCCTGCTCGCAGGCCGGTCTCGTCAACAACCTCAACGACGCGCTGGCGTGGGGCCTCGTGCCGCTGTTCCTCGCGAGCGGCGGGGCGAGCGATACCCAGGTCGGGCTGATAGCCGGGCTCTATCCCGCGGTCTGGGGAGTCGGCCAGATCTGGACGGGCCACTGGTCCGATCGGCTGGGCCGCAAGCGGCTGATCGTCGCGGGAATGCTCGTCCAGGCGGCCGCGCTCGGGCTCCTCGCCGCCTCGGGTGCCGCGGTGGGGATCGCCGCCGGCTCGGCCATCCTGCTTGGGGTCGGCACGGCGCTCGTCTACCCGACCCTGATCGCGGCTATCTCGGACGCCGTCTCCCCGGTCGCTCGGGCGGCAACGGTCGGCGTCTATCGCTTCTGGCGCGACATGGGCTACGTCGCCGGCGGGCTGATCGCGGGGGTACTCGCAGATGCGATCGACTTCAGCGGCGCCATCGCGGTCGTCGCCGGCTTGACCGCTCTATCGGGCGCCTGGGTCGCGCTCGAGATGCCTGGCCTTGGCGGCCAGCCCAAACAGCACGCGACCGCGGCGCTCGAAGCCGACGTCTGAGAAGCCGGCAGTTCGAAGCAGCTCCCCCTGCTGCTTCTGCGAATAGGACGAGAACCCGTGCTTCGCGATCGCCTTCGGTGGGCCTCGCAAGTCGGTGACGAGGACCAGCCGTCCTCCAGGCTTCAGCACTCGAAGGATCTCCCTGAGGCCGCGGTCGGGGTCGGGCCAGAAGTAGATCGTGTGGACGGTGAGGATCCGATCGAAGCTCGCGTCGTCGAAGGGGATCGCCTCGACGCTCGCCTCCTCAACCTCAAGCCTGCCCTTCTCGATCTCCCGACGAAAGGTCCGCCGTGCTGCCCGCACCGCTGCCTCCGAGACGTCGATACCGGCGACCGAACGGGCTCGAGCCGCGAGCTTCTTCAGGGCCGCGCCGCCGCCGAAGCCCAGCTCGAGCGCGCGGTGGTCTGAGGACAGCTCGAGCAGCTCGACGGCCGCTGCGTTGGCGCGAGCGTTCGCAAGGTTCAACAGACGGCCCGTGAGCTGCGACGGGCGCCCGAGCTGGCGGGCAATCAAGCGAGCTGGACCCATCCCCTCAGGCGCCCTCGGGCGCTGCGACCGAACAGGCGAGTACTGCGGCGATGAACTCCTCGAAGACCTCGTCCGGGATCGCGCCGGGGTCGGCGGCGCGCTCGAAGGCGAGCCCGTTCAGGGTTGCGCTGATCGCGGTGGCGAGGACGGGCGCCGGGAAGCGGAGCCGGAAGCCGGCTTGCGCCGCGACTCGCTCCAGCGTGTCGGCCAGGGCGTCGCTCACGGCCTGTCGGCGCTTTCCGAACTCGGCACGGATCTTGGCGTTGCGCACGCCGAATGACCAGAACTCGTAGAAGAGCAGCGGCCAGTCGGGGTCTCGCTCGAGGAAGCGCCGGAACTGGTCGGCGGCCTCCACGCCTGGTCTTTCGCCGCGCTCGGCGGCATCGCCGACCGCGCCGATCTCGGCCACCCGCTCGTCGACCTTCCTGTCCGCCAGCGCCAGGAAGAGCTCCTCCTTGCCGGAGAAGTTCGAGTAGACGGCGCCGGTCGTGAAGCCGGCCTCGGCGGCCACCTCCTCGAGACTCGCCTGCTGGTAACCCCGGCGCGCGAACACACGCGCCGCCGCCCCGAGCAGCCGCTCGCGGGTCTGCTCCTGCTTCTCGCGCCTTGTCAGTACGTTAGCCATTTCACATAACGGTGGTTACTCGAATAATGTAGGTTATCGGACATGACGAGCACACCGCAAGGCACCGAGGAGAGGGTCGAGCACCCGTTCTTCGCGCGCTTCTACCTACGCATGGCCTCGGGCCGGAAGGCACGGGGCGAGGACGAGTACCGCGGGAAATTGCTCGAGGGCCTGTCCGGGAGGGTGATCGAAGTCGGGGCCGGCAACGGCCTCAACTTCCCGCTCTATCCCGAGACCGTGGAGGAGGTCGTGGCGGTCGAGCCGGAGCCGCTGTTGCGGGAGGCCGCGACCAAGAACGCGGCCGAGGCGCCCGTGCCCGTGAAGGTGATCGAGGGCGTGTCCGGCCGGCTTCCCGTGGAGGACGAGTCGTTCGACGCCGGCGTCGCCTCGCTCGTGCTCTGCTCGGTGCCCGACCAGCAGCGCGCGCTTGCCGAGTTCCAGCGCGTGATCCGTCCCGGAGGCGAGCTCCGGTTCTACGAGCATGTGATCGCAGACAAGCCCATCTCCGCGCGGCTTCAGCGATTTGCCGACGCCACTTTCTGGCCCCGCGTCGGAGGAGGCTGCCACATGAGCCGGGACACCGGCGCGGCGATCAGGCAGGCCGGCTTCACCGTCGAGGAGACCAAGCGCTTCTCCTTCAGCCCGGGGGCTCCCGTTCCGCCGCTCCCCCACATCCTGGGCGTAGCCCGTCGCTCTTGAAGCTCGCCGCAGAGATCCCAGGCCCGCGCGCTCCGCGTCTGCTCCAGTCGTGGCTAGGCGTGATGCGGCCGGTCGAGACGAGGCTCGCCGCGCGTGAGCGGTATGGCCCTGTCTTTCGCTCCAGAGACGCGAACGTTGGCGAGGTCTACCATATCGCCGACCGGGAGTAGATCGAGCAGGTGTTCAAGTGGAAGCCGGACGACTACCGCGTCGGCGAGCCGCGGGAGGTCATGGAGCCCGTGACCGGACCGACATCGGTCCTGCTGCTCGACGGAAAGCGTCACCTGCGGATGCGCAAGCTGATGCTCCCTCCCTTCCACGGCGAGGCGATCGCGCACTACGCCCACCTGATCGAGCAGATTACGAATCGCGAGATCGACACGTGGCAGCCGGGCGACAGCATTCGCACCCGCACCGTCGCGCAGACGATCACGATGGAAGTGATCATCCGAGCGGTCTTCGGGATCACCGATCCGGCCCGCATCGCCGAGCTCCAGCAGGTCCTCCCCCGCCTCTCATCGCCGAACCCGCTTCTTCTGCTGCTCCAAAAGGATCTCGGCCCGCGCAGCCCCTGGGGCCGGTTCGTACGCCTGCGTGACCAGGTCGACGGGCTGCTCTACGCCGAGATCGAGCAGCGTCGCAACGACCCGGATCGCGACGGTCGCAGCGACATCCTCACGCTGCTGCTGACCGCGCGAGACGAGGACGGCAACCCGCTGACCGACCAAGAGCTCCGGGACGAGCTCATCACGATCCTGCTGGCCGGCCACGAAACCACCGCCACGTCAATCGGCTGGGCCTTCGAGCGCCTGCTGCGAACCCCGGCCGCCCTCGAGCGCCTGACCGCCGAAGTCAGTGCGGGCGACGGCAGCGACTACCTGGAAGCGGTGATCAAGGAGACCCTCCGCGTTCGTCCCGTGGTGACGGAGGTCTTTCGCGCGCCAACCGCCAGGACCGAGCTCGGTGGCTACGTCTTCGACGCGGGCATGCAGCTGGCGGCGTCGCTGATGCTCGTCCACTACGACCCGGAGCTCTACCCCCCCGACCCCCAGGCCTTCCGGCCCGAACGGTTCCTCGACGGCGCGCCGGAGCCCTACACCTGGGTCCCCTTCGGCGGCGGTGTGCGGCGCTGCCCAGGCGCCGCATTCGCCCAGCTCGAGATGAAGATCGTGATCTCAACCATCCTGGCGCGGGCGCGCCTGCACGCCCCGAGGGCGCGCGGCGAAAGGGCGCGCTTTCGCGGAGTCACGCTCCTGCCGAGCCGCGGCGGTCAGGCGATCGTCGAAAGCGTCCGCGAGGCGTCGCTAGCGGCCCATACGGGCATAGTCAGAGACGAAGGAGGCGAAGAGACGTGATGGACGGCTCGACGGTGATCGTGGTTGCGATGGTCGCGATGATGGCGCTGATGTGCGGCGGGATGATCGCCGGTGGTGGCTGGGCGTTCCTGCGCCGCCGCAAGCGCCGCGGCGGCCCCCACTGAGAAACGCGTAGCCTCCCCGAGGGAGCCTCTATGCGGACTTCGATGTCGCTCGAGGAGTTCGCCGAGCTGGTGCAGATGCAGCCGGCGGATATCCGTCAACTCGTCGTGGCCGGGCTGCTCGATCCGGAGCGAGAGGGCAGCTTCGACGACTTCGACCTCTTGCGGCTGATGGCCGTTCGCCACTACGAGGCGCTCGGATACGACGCCGCGCGGTTCGCCGACGAGCTCAAGAGCGGTGAGCTCGAGCCGTTCCTGGGCGAGTACATCTATCCGCGCCACGACCAGCTCACGGTCGACGAAGCCGCCGAGCGAGTCGGCCTCGATCGCGAGCTGCTGGACGAAATGCTCATCGCCCTCGGCTGGTCCCGGCGCAGCTTCCTCGAGGAGGACCTGCGCATGCTCGAGGGGTTCAAGCTCATCAACGACGCCGGGATGCCCCGCGAGGCATCACTGGAGGGCGCCCGGGTCTTCGGCGACACGCTGCGGCGGCTTGCCGAGGCGCTGGTGCGGCTCGTCCACGTACACATCCACGAGCGGCTGATGGAGGAAGGCCTGACCGAGGACGAGGTGACCCGCCAGATCCACGGGCTCCAGGAGGCCGCGCTGCCGCTGCTCGACCAGATCGTCGAGCGCGTCTTCCACGAGCACTTCCTCCAGGCTGACATCGAGGACGCCTACGTCCACCTGGTCGACACCGACTCGAGCGGCGGCCGCGGCTCGGTCGACGCGACCATCGTCTTCGTCGACGTCGAGTCGTTCACGAAGCTCACCGAGACCGAAGGCGACCAGGCCGCGATCGATCTGATGACCCGGGTGGACTCACTGATCAGGCCGTTGGCGCTCGAGCACGACGGTAAGGTCGTCAAGCACATCGGCGACGCGCTGATGCTTGCCTTCCGCCGCGCCGATGACGCCGTCAGCTTCGCCCGCGGCCTGCACGAGGCCGCGCACCGAGACGCCTCGCTCCCCGGTCTCCGGGCGGGAATACACCGCGGATCCGCCATCTACCGCGCCGGCGACTACATCGGCACGACCGTCAACCTGGCCTCGCGAGTGACGGGCACCGCGACAGCCGGCCAAACGGTTCTGACCGACGCGGTCGCGGAGAAGCTCGGCGACGGCGCCCCCGTCGAGCCCGTCGGCGTGAGGATGCTGCGCGGTGCCGAGCAACCGGTGCAGCTATACCGCCTGGCACCTCGCGAGGAGAAGCGTGACCCGGCCTGCGGGCGAACCGTCACCGCACCACCCGCGGCCCGTCTGCGGCAGGGCGACGAGGAGCTCTGGTTCTGCTCCGAGCAGTGCCTGCGGGACTTCCTCGCGACAGCCCCGAGCGCTGCCTGACTCCAGCTCTCGGGTAAAACGGGAGTAGGTGATGCCCAGCTCGAGCTCGACTCTTCATCGCCACGGCGGCGTCGTCCACGACCACCCTCACCGGGGTCCGCACCGGCACCTGCCCGCAGCCTGGCGTCGCTCAGAACCGGTGCGAGCCGAGGCGGCCCATCAAGGCGATCACGGGCACTCCCACGGCCTCGTCGATCGCTCGATCGTGCGGTCGCGAGCGGGGCTGCGCGCGGTCGGCTTGTCGCTGGCCATCCTCGGTTTGGCCGCGGCGGCGCAGCTCGTCCTTTTCTTCGCCACCAACAGCATCGCGCTGCTCGCCGACCTGATCCACAACTTCGGCGATGCGGCGACCGCGATCCCGCTCGGGGCCGCCTTCGCGCTGCGCTCGGGGAGGGCGGAGCGCTGGGCCGGGCTGGCCGTGGTGCTTGCCATCTTCGTCAGCGCCTGCGTCGCCGGAGCCGAGGCGGTCGACCGCCTCGTCCATCCCGCCCGGCCGGACCAGCTCCTTGCCCTGGCCGGCGCCGGTGCGATCGGCTTCGTCGGCAACTGGCTTGCCGCCCGAGTCCGGCTGCGAGCCGGCGACCGCCTCGATAGCCCGGCGCTCGTGGCCGACGGACGCCACGCCCAGGCCGACGCCTACGTCAGCCTCGGAGTCGTTGCAAGCGCCGCCGTGGTGGCCATTGGCTTCAGCGCGGGAGACCCGCTGATCGGCCTCCTCATCACCGCGGTCATCCTGCGCATCACCTGGCAGTCCTGGCGAACCGTCCGGGCCGGGGCCCACCAGCATTAGGCGCTGAGACAGGCGCATATCGACAGCAGGCGTCGTCGCAGGTCTCGTCGCCGAGACCGGCGGGTGCGGTGCAGCAGCTGTCGCCGCGCCAGGCTTTGGCGCCCTCCCTGACGGCCAGCCCGGCGATCAGTAGGGCGACACCAGGGTCGAGCCACCACAGGCCGAAGAGCGCATTGCCACCCAGACCGACGAGCAGCGCTGCCGAGAGATAGGCGCAGAGCATGTTCTGGCGCCCCTCGCTCTTCGTCGCGGACGAGCCGAGCCGCTCCCCGAGGCGTGCCTTGGCGATCGCGAGCGGCGGCATTGTCACGAGGGTCACCGCCGAGAGGCCGATTCCGACCCAGCTGACGTCGGGCCGATCCCCGACCACCAGCATCCGGACAGCCTCGAAGCCGACATACGAGGCGATCACATAGAAGCTGGCGCCGATCAGGCGCTGCGCTCGGCGCTCGGCCGCCTCGGAGTCGGAGCGGGCACCACCGAAGCGCCACAGCAAGATCAGCCCCGCGGCGCTCTCGACGAGGCTGTCCGCGCCGAATCCGACTAGAGCGATGGACCCGGCGACGACCCCGGCCGCGATCGCGATGGTCGCCTCTACGCCGTGCCAGCCCACGCCCAGCCAGGCCAGCAGGCGGGCGCGCCGCACCAGGTGCTCTCGCCCTACGGCCGCGGGGTGCGGCGGCTGCCGAGGCTGCGCAACGGGAAGCTCGATGGTCACGCCCGCACCTCGCCGCCGAGGACGGAGATCAGTAGTGCTCGACCCTCGGCCGTAAGCGAGTGCATGACGGTCTTCCCGTCACGCCTCGATTCGACAACGCCGGTGTCGCGCAACGCGCGCAGGTGATGCGAGACGAGGTTCTGCGCTCGGCCGAGTACCCAAGCCAGGTCGCAACCGCACAGCTCCTCGCCCTCCGCCAGAGCCACGGCCACGCTCAGGCGCGTCGGATCGGAAAGCGCCTGCGCCCTCCGGGCCGAGCGCTCGAGCTCATCCGGATCGGGAAGCTCGGCGCGGACCTCCTCGGCGCGGGGAAGGTCGAGACACAGCAGGTCACAGCGCTCGTCGGCCACCAGCTCATTCTAACGTCCATTGATATGACGCTGCACCTGTACTCGGAACTCAGCCGTTGCCGGCGACTGCTCGGGCGCCGCTGCGAACTTGCCCGCGCAGGCCAGTGAGCAGAAGTGGTACTGAACGCCTTCGTGGTTCAGGCTGCCCGCGGAGTGATCGGGGTCCACGGCCATCCGACACACGGGGTCTAGCGGCAACCCGTCCTCGCTGCCACCGGCCGCTTGGACTGCCGCGTAGAGCAGCACCGGTTCCGCGACGTTGCGAAGAGGTCGGCGTCCGCGCTCGCGCAGCTCGACACCGGCGACCGTCCCGGCCGCCTCGGACGTCGCCTGTGTGAGAAGCACCTCGCCCCCCGCCGCTTCACCCGAAACCCGCGCGGCTGTGTTGACGGTAGCCCCAAACCAGTCGCCGGCGCGCTCGACTGCGTCGCCGGTGTCCATGCCGGCGCGGACGGTCGGGAAGTAGTGCCGCCCGCCGACCTCGTTGACGATCCGCAGCCCGAGTCGCACTGCTTGCGCTGCTTCGTCCGCTCTGATCATCAGGGCGTCGCCTATCGACTTGACCTCCTCGGCGCCGCCCCGGGAGAAGCTCCCCAACGGTCGAGCAGAAGTCCCCCACGAGGTCGGCGGCCTCCTCGTCGCCCATCGCCTCGGTCAGCGCGGTGAAGCCGGCGAGGTCGGCGAAGAGGAAGGTATGGGAGCGCTCCGGCTGGCGGGACACGGGGCTCATTGTCCCCCGCTGGCTGCGTCCGTGGACGCTGGAGCGGAGTACGATCGCCCAGCCGATGGGGGCAGACGGGAGGCAGGTTCGCCGCGGGTTGCTTCGTCGCGTCTTGGAGCGCGCCTATCGGCGGCTCGGGCCCCGCTATCCGCAGGCCGCGGTCGTCGGGCAGCTGCAGCTCGTCCACCCGTTCATCTTCCTCGCGCTGGTGTGGTTCTCGCAGTTCGTCGACATGTCAACGGGCCAGTTCGCGCGGCTCTACCTGGTGGCGGCGGCAGCGTTCTTCGTCTACCACCACTTCTATGGTCGGGTGGCTCGGCCGCTCCTCGTCCCTGTCCGACGCTGGCTCGAGGGCGAGCGCGGGCAGGCGGCGACGATTGCCGCATGGAAGGCCTGCGCATCGCTGCCCCGCGAGATGGGGAGGCGCGAGTGGACCTCTCAGCTGCTCGGTGCATTGAGCTACGGCGGCCTCGCGCTCTGGACAGGCTACGCCGCGTGGGAGCTCGGGCTCCCCGCGTACAGCGTGATCCCGATGGCGATCGGGATGGCCGTCTTGGTGCTGTACATCCAGGCGTTGCGCTTCTTCGCACTCGAGCAGGTGCTTCGTCCGGTGCTCGAGGACATCGCCCGCGAAGCGACCGACGAGGTCGACCTCTATGTCGCGGGTCCTTCCGTGAGGTCGCGCCTCCTGGCCGCGCTCCCGGTAATCAATGTCATCACGGGCGTCACGGTCGCCGGTCTGTTCCACAGCGACAACCTGGGCGACCTAGCGCTTGCCGTGCTGGTCTCGGCCGCCGTCGCGGCAACGGTGTCGCTCACCTTGACGCTGCTGCTCTCGGACTCCGTCACGGCTCCGATCGCCGCGCTGCACGAGGCGGCAGACCGCGTAGGCCAGGGCGACTTCGCCGCCCGCGTGCCGGTGGTCACCACCGATGAGACCGGCGCCCTAGCTCGCTCCTTCAACCGGATGGCTGCCGGCCTCGAGCAGCGCGAGCGGCTGCGCGAGGCATTCGGGACCTTCGTCGACCCGGATCTAACCGAGCGGGTCCTCCACGAGGGAACGGACCTGGCCGGCGAGGAGGTCGAGGTCTCGCTCCTGTTCATGGACATCCGCGGCTTCACCAGCTACTCAGAGCAGGCGGATGCGAAGGATGTCGTCGCCCGCCTCAACGACCTGTATGGCCAGGTGGTTCCTCTCATCACCAAGAACGGCGGCCACGCCAACAAGTTCATCGGCGACGGTCTGCTCGCCGTCTTTGGAGCGCCCGACCGGCTGCCGGACCATGCCGACCGGGCCGCGACCGCGGGGCTCGAGATCGCCCGCATGATCCGCGAGCGCTACAGCGGCGAGCTCCGCGTCGGGATCGGGGTCAACTCGGGCCGCGTAGTGGTCGGGACGATTGGGGGCGGCGGCCGGCTCGACTTCACCGTGATCGGCGACCCCGTCAACACCGCCGCCCGCGTCGAGTCCGCCACGCGGCAGACCGATGACGACCTTCTGATTACCGAGGCGACCCGCCGCCTCCTCTCCAAGGACTTCGGCGGCTGGGAGGAGCGCCCGCCCATAGAGCTGAAAGGGAAACTCGAAGAGGTGCGCCTGTACGGATCCCACCCCCTCTCGGCCGAAAGAGGTGGCGCGCCCGCAGCCGAGCAGGTGTCCTGAGGCCGCTCGAGTCGCTGCCGGAGGCGGAACGAGCGGCCCCTCCTCCGCCTGGAAGGCGCCTCGAAGGACCCCGGGCTATTCCCAGCCGAGCTTCTCGATCCACATGTGCTCATGCTGGTCGGGCCTGCCGAGTCCGACCGCTTCCAGCTGAGGTCGCATCCGGCGTCCGAACTCCTTTTGGGCGGCATTGCTCTCCCAGCCGCCGACGATGACGATCCCGTCACGCCTCTTGCAGGCCGCGTAGAAGGCCGGTCGGTTGTGGTCGTCACCTTGCGCTTCGAGGAAAAGGCGGCGCGCCTTCTCGAAGCGTTCGAAGACGTCATCGGGGTCGCCGTTGAACCGGATGATCGCCGCGATGGGATGCGACATTCCCTCCGGTCGATTTTGGGGCTCGTTCAGCTGTTGGGACATCGCGTCCATCCTCTCTTCTGGTGTTACAAGACAGATTGTCACCATAGCGGCGGTATGTTGCAACCGCGGCGTCTCGTATGCTTTGGCGGTGCCGAAGCTCTGGACTGAGACGATCGAGCAGCACCGCCGCGAGGTGCGCGACGCGATCCTCGAAACCACCGCTGGGCTGGTAGCGGAGCAGGGCCTCCGGTCAGTGACGATGTCGCAGATCGCCGAGGACACCGGGATCGGTCGGGCGACGCTCTACAAGTACTTCCCGGACGTCGAGGCGATCCTGCTCGCCTGGCACGAACGTCAGATAAGCGTCCACCTCGAGTATCTCGCAGGACTCCGAGACCGCGCCCGCGACGCGGGCGAGGGACTTGAGGCCGTCCTCGAGGCCTACGCCCTCATTGCACACGAGTCCCACGGGTACCACAACAACGCGCTGGCGGGGTTCCTGCACCGAGGTGAGCAGGTCGCCCGAGCGCAGCAGCAGCTCCGCACCATGTTCCGAGACCTGCTGACCGAATCTGTGGAAAGCGGCGACGTCCGCGAGGACGTGGCCCCAGACGAGCTCGCGAGCTACTGCCTCCATGCCCTCGGCGGAGCATCCGGCCTTCCGTCGAAGGCCGCGGTCCGCCGACTCGTCACGGTCACCCTGGCCGGGTTGCGCCCCCACGCCTGACGGGAGCCCCCGTGCACCACTCGGCTGCTACAGGACCTCGTAGACCGTATGCGTCCCGGCGAGTCCGTCGAGTTCCAGCTCGCGCTCGTTCTCGAAGCGAAGGTCACCTGCGCTTTCGGTCAGCTGCTTGACGACGGACGAGGCGAGGATCTCCCCGCCGCAGGCTTGATCGGCGATACGCGCGGCCAAGACGATGTTCTTGCCGTAGAAGTCGGCCTCCTCCCTGATCGCCTCGCCGGTATGGAGCCCGATCCGCAACCGGATCGGACCGCCGGCCGGGTCACGGAGCTGGGACGCGATCGCGCGCTGGATCGCGCGCGCACACTGGACGGCGCGGCGGGCGCTGGGGAACGCGACCATGAACCCGTCGCCCTGCGCCTTCACCTCGAATCCCCCATGGTCATGCACTTGCTCCCGCACGATCGCGTGGTGGGCGCGGAGCAGATCAAGCCAGCGCACGTCACCGAGCCGCTCGTTCAGTGCCGTCGAGGCCTGAATGTCGGTGAAAAGGATGGTGACGGTGCCGTCGGGCGCCGCGGCGGGCCGCAAGCTCGGCCGCTCCGATCCCACCGATGAAGCCACCTCGTCGACCGAAGTGGGCGCATCCGGTGAGTCCGGCGGCGTCGCCCCGGTGCGTGTGGCCTTGCGGGGCGACCGCGACCCGACTCCAGCGACCACCGGGGCCCCGTGGGCCGCCACAAGGATCCCCCAGCCGAGAATCACCCACACCGGCCAGAAATAACCGCCGCCGCTTGCCGCCCAGATGCCGATCAGCAGGACGTTGACCAGCACGTAGAACGTCAGGTGGATCTTGAAGCTGTGGCGGAGCACGCGAGGAGTCCCAGGCGGCTTGCGGCCCGGGGCCGGACTATATCTGCGCCCCCGAAGTGGGCGTCTGCATGCACCACGATGCAACCAAGATGCGACCGCCACTGCCCGGCAAGCCCATGAAACGCCGTGCGAGCGCGCGACCGAATCACTTAAAGTTCGGCCAATCAGCAGGATTAGCAGGGAAAAGCTGCGAACCCATGCAAATCGATGAAAGCGGACGACGGGTCTCGAACCCGCGACCTTCGGCTTGGGAAGCCGAGGGACAATCGCTCTGGGAAGCGCTGCCTCGGTGTGATGCGACCCGGATGCGACCGGGAGCGGTCGAAAGGACTTAGGTCTAGCCGGCGATCAGGAGGCCCGCCGTCGCAGGAGTTGCACGACCTCTCCTTGTGGCTCGTGAGTGCTCTCGACCTGGGGTCCCTCACGCGTCCAACCCTCGAACTCGTGCAACAGAGTGCTCGCACTCGCCTCCCGCGGCGCGAGCTTCCGTTGCAGCAGCGACGCGAATCGTCGGTCGTGGGTGGTCAGAATGAGCTGACGGTGTTCGCGCAGCCGACGGCAAAGGTCGGCGAAGCCCAAGACCCCGAGATCGTCCATCGTCTGTAGGGGATCATCGAGCGCAATGAACGGCAGGGCCCCCTCGCGGGCCTTGAGAGCTAGGCCCAAGAAGTACGACAGCGCAACGATGTTGAGTTGGCCT
>JBJMLJ010000344.1:0-3066 GCA_045805365.1 Thermoleophilaceae bacterium | reverse complement strand
GCGGCGGCCCTGAGGCAGCCGGCGCACGCCGGCGTCAACCACGTCCGCCTGCCCAAGCTGCGCGCCGGCCGCTACCTGCTCACCGCGGTGGCGACGGACGCCGCCGGCAACCGATCGACGCCCGCGTCGACCCGCTTCAAGATACGCGCGCGCTGACAAGCTGATAATCTCTACCTTACGTGAACGTAAGAAATGTGGAGATGAGGCCGGGCGTCGGCGCCGACCACGAGCACTACAAGTGGTGGGCGCTGTCCTGCACGAGCCTCGGGATGCTCCTGGCGACGATCAACTCGGGCACCCTGATCATCGCCCTCCCGGACCTCGAGCGCAGCCTCGGCACCACGCTGCTCCAGCTGGTCTGGGTGATCCTCGCCTACATGATCGCCTCGACGGTGCTGGTGCTCACCGCGGGCCGGCTGTCCGACCTGTTCGGCCGCAAGAAGGCCTACGTCGGCGGCTTCCTGGTCTTCGCGGCGGCGTCGCTGGGCGCCGGCTTCTCGGCAGACGCGACGCAGCTCATCCTCTGGCGCATCCTCCAGGGGATCGGCGGCGCGTTCCTGTTCGCGAACGCCGCCGCGCTCGTGACCGACGCCTTCCCCAAGGAGCAGCTCGGGCTGGCGATGGGGACCAACACAATGGTCGCCGCCGTCGGTCTGGTCCTCGGCCCGGTGCTCGGCGGCGCGCTCGTGTCGATCTCTTGGCACTGGGTGTTCTGGTTCAACGTGCCGCTCGCACTCGCCGGCGCGATCTGGGGCACGCTCGTGCTGCACGAGCTCGCCGACCCCGACTCCGTCCGCGGTCTCGACCTGCTCGGCACGACCACGTTCGTAACCGGCCTCACCGGCCTCGTCCTGGGGATCTCCAAGGGTGGGATCTCGGGCTGGAACGACCCCGTCGTGATCGCGGGCCTGGTCGCGGCCGCGGTCCTGCTCCCGGCCTTCGTCCTCATCGAGCACCGCGGCCGGGCGCCGATGCTGGACCTCGACATCTTCAAGAACCGCCTGTTCGCGGCCGCCACCGCGGCGGCCTTCATCAACGGCCTCTCGCGCTTCGCGCTGATGTTCCTGTTCGTCTTCTACTTCCAGGGCGCCCAGGGCGACGACCCGATCACCGCCGGCCTGAAGCTCACCCCGATGGCGATCGGGATGCTGATCTCCTCGCCGATCGCCGGGGCGTGGGCGGACCGGCACGGCTCGCGGATGCTGGCGGCCATGGGGATGCTCGTGGGCGCAGCGGGCCTCGCGGCGATGACGACGTTGCAGCCCGCGAGCCCCTACTGGCAGAGCACGCTCTGGCTGCTGATCGTCGGCATCGGCTCGGGGATGTTCAACTCGCCCAACACGGCGGCGATGATGGGCACGGTCCCCAGCTACCGGCGCGGCGTCGCGGCCGGCGCGCGGACGATGCTGCAGAACACCGGCGCCGTCATCTCGATCGCCTTCGTGATCGCGATCGTCACCGCCGCCGTTCCCAAGCCGACGCTGTTCAAGATCTTCTCCGGCCTCGCCAGCGGCCTCTCCGACGCGAAGCTGGAGCCCTTCATCCACAACATGCACACCGCCCTCTGGGTGCTCGCGGCGACCTCCGTGGTCGGCGCGGTCGTCTCGCTGATGAGGCCGCGCTACGCCGGCGCCCGCGCCCCGCGGGTGGCGGTCGAGGAGGCCACTCCTTGAGCTCACAGGACACGCTCCGGATCGGCGAGGTGGCGGATCGCACCGGCACCACGCCGCGGACGATCCGCTACTACGAGGAGATCGGCCTGCTGCCCGCGGCGCCCGGTCGCGAGCCGGGGTCGCACCGCATCTACGGCGAGGACGACGTCGAACGGCTCCAGGAGCTGCTCAGCCTCAAGGACCTGCTCGGCATCTCGCTCGACGAGCTGCGCGAGCTGGCCGCCGCGGAGAGCGCTCGCGCCGCCCTGCGCGAGGAGTTCCGCAGCGACGGCGTGACCGACCCCCGCCGGCGCGAGATCCTGGGCGAAGCGATCGGCCACATCGGTCGCCAGCGCGAGCTGGTCCGAAAGCGGCGCAAGGAGCTCGAGCGCCTCGACCGCGAGCTGAACGACCGCCGCCGCCTCCTGCAGAGGCGCCTGCGCGAGCTCGAGCGCTCGTAGAGTGTGCGCATCGTCACACAGCTGAGTACCGGGCTCGGGTAATCGGTACCGGAGGAGAGATGCTGCCGCCAGGCCCGCGCTATCCCGCGACGATCCAGGGCATCGGGTTCTGGGCCCGACCGCTCGCCTTCCTCGAGCAGTGCCGCGCGCGGTACGGCAAGCGGTTCACGATCCGCCTGCCGCTGGCGCCGCCGTTCGTGATGATCACGGACCCGGCCCAGCTCAAGCAGGTCTTCACGGCGCCCGCCGACGTCCTCCACCCCGGCCAGGGCGCGCGGGTGCTCGAGCCCGTGGTGGGCAGCAACTCGGTGATCCTGCTCGACGGCGGCGCCCACATGGAGCAGCGCAAGCTGATGCTCCCGGCCTTCCACGGCGAGAAGATGGCGCGTCTGGCCGGCGTGATGGAGGAGGTGGCCGAGCGCGAGATCGCGAGCTGGCCCCGCGGAACCCCGGTCGCGCTCCACCCGCGTATGCAGCGGCTCACGATGGAGATCATCCTGCGCGCGGTCTTCGGCCTGAAGTCCGGCCCGCGCCTCGACAGCCTCCGCGACGGCTTCGGGCCGATGCTCGCCTTCGGCGACCGCTGGGTAAGCGTCCTGCCGATCCCGATCGACAGCCTCGCCGCCAAGGTCCTGTCGCGGGTGCCGCCGTTCGTCACCTTCCTGCGCCTCCAGGAGAAGGTGGACGCCCAGCTGTTCGAGCTGATCGACGAGCGCCGGCGCGAGGACGAGGACGCCGACGACGTGCTCGCGATGCTCCTCGCAGCCCGCCACGAGGACGGCTCGCCGATGTCGGACCAGGAGCTGCGCGACGAGCTCATGACGCTGCTGATAGCCGGCCACGAGACAACCGCCTCCTCGCTGGCCTGGGCGTTCGAGCACATGCCGCGCCGGCCGGACATCGTCCGCAGGCTCCGGGACGACGATGACGACGCCTACCTCACCGCGACGATC
>JBJMLJ010000343.1:0-3529 GCA_045805365.1 Thermoleophilaceae bacterium | reverse complement strand
GGCTCGGTCCGCTGACGGACGCGCCGGCGGACCTATTCGGTCGGGGGCGTGAGGAGTGCCTGGAGCGGCTGGCGAGAGAGCCCGGGGTCACGCTGGTGGGAGCGCGGCGCGGCTCGCCATACGGGTTGGAGATCGCTCGCGCGCTCGGCCGCGGGCTGGGAGCCGCCGGGCTGCCCGTGGTCAGCGGCCTGGCGCTCGGCATCGACGGCGCGGCCCACCAGGGCTGCCTCGATGGCGGCGGGACGCCGATCGCGGTGCTGGCGGGCGGGCCCGACCTGCCCTATCCCCGTCGCCACCGCTGGCTCTACGAGCGCATCCGGACCTCCGGCGCGATCCTCTCGGAGATGCCGCCGGGGCGGCGGGCCTTCCGCTGGAGCTTCCCGGCGCGCAACCGGATCATGGCCGCGCTGGCGGCGATGACGGTCGTCGTGGAGGCAGCCGAGCCGTCCGGCTCGCTGATCACGGCCGACTTCGCTCGCGACCTTGGCCGGCTTGTCGGCGCGGTGCCGGGCAAGGTCACGAATCGCGTGGCCGCGGGTTCTAACCGCCTGCTGCAGGACGGTGCTCACGTGGTGGTCGGCCCCGAGGACGTCCTCGACCAGATCTACGGGGTCGGCTCGCGACCGCGTCCGGAGCCGGTCGAACCGGAGGACCAGGGGATGCGCGCCGTCCTCGCCGCCGTCGAGGAATGCAGCGACCCGGCCGAAATCCCGCGCAGGGCGGGGATGGAGGCGGCCGAGACCCGCTCCGCCCTGGGCCGGCTGGAGGCGGAGGGCTGGATCGCGCGCGATGCCCTCGGCGGCTACGAGAGGCGGGCGGGGTGAGGCACGCGCATATCCTCAGGCGCGGTGGAAGGAAACCGCCGAAATCCGCCTCGCGTGCTGTCGATCGCCGGCTCGGACTCCGGCGGCGGCGCCGGCATCCAGGCCGACCTGAAGACGTTCGCGCGCTGCGGCGTCCACGGGATGACCGCCGTGACCGCGGTCACGGCGCAGAACACCGTTGCGGTCACGGGGGTCTACCCGCTCCCGCCCGAGGCGGTCGTGGAGCAGGTGCGAGCGGTGGCGGACGACCTCGGCGTGGACGCGGTCAAGACCGGGATGCTCGGCGACACCGCGACGATCGAGGCGGTCGGGCGCGCGCTGGACCTGGTCGGCGAGGCGCCGCTGGTGGTCGATCCGGTGATGGTCGCCGAGAGCGGAGCGCGCCTGCTCGACGAGGAGGCCGAGGAGGCGCTGCGAGGTCTGCTCGCGCGGGCCGCGGTGGTCACGCCCAACCTTGCCGAGGCGGCCGTCCTGGCGGGACTCCGCGTCGGCACGGAGCAAGAGGAGCTGGCGCGCGCGGTGCACGCGCTCGGCCCGCGGGCGGTGGTCGTCACGGGCGGCCACGGCGAGCAGGCGACCGACGTCTACTTCGACGGCGAGCGGCTCGAGCCGATCCCCGGCCCCCGGGAGCCGGAGGGCGCCGCGCACGGATCCGGCTGCACGCACTCGGCGGCGCTCGCGGCCCAACTGGCGTTGGGCCTCGAACCGCTCGAAGCGGCCAGACGAGCGAAGGCGATCGCCTCCGAGGCGGTCAGGAACGGGCTGCGCGGGCTCGGCGCTGGAGCGGGCCCGGTTGACGTGCTCGCCAGCGACCGGGCCTGAGCTCGACGCCTGGCATAATCGGGCGCTCATGAGGTTTCTGCGCATGAAGCCGGGTCATGGCGAGATGCTGGTGGCCGAGGGTGACCCGCAGGTGCGCGAGGACGAGGAGCGCCTGATCGAGGAGTTCCGGCGCCAGCTCGACGAGGGGATGTGGGCGGCCGTGCCCACCACTCGGGCCGGCAGCGGGCGTCGCGAGGCTCTGATGGTCAAGGAGTACGCGGACATTCCGGTCGAGGCGGAGCGGGTCATCTTCTTCCCGCGCGCGTCCGGCGGCTGAGCGCCGGCGATGCTCCTCGCGCTGCTCTCCCTCGCCCTGATAGCCGTGGTCCTGGCCCTGCCGCTCATCTCCCGGCAGCTGGGGGGCTGGCGCAAGCGCCAGGTCGCTCGCCGCGCCGCCCGGACGAGCCCGCTCGACATCCCGCTCTACGACCCGGGCCGCGAGCGCCGAGCGGAGCAACGCGCCCGCGAGCTCCTGCGCTCGTGCGTCAACGACGAGGAGTGGGGGATGTACCGCGACCTGGGTTTCATCCGCGTCCGCGGGACCCACTCCCGCCGCGGCGTCGACCCGTCCGAAGGGCCCGCCTACGCCTACCTGGTCTACCCGCACAAGCCGATCGTGGCCTACGTGCCCGAGACGGGCCGGCTGCTGAGCGAGTACTGCGTCGAGTTCCCCGACCTGACCGGGGACAGCGGCCGCTCGCGACTGCCGGCCTCCGACGACGTCCTCGCCAAGTGGATGGCCCTCACCTCGGACGAGCGGCGGGTCATCCGCCGGGCCAACATGCACCTGGTCGGGCGCCAGCTCGATCCGGCGAGGCTCCGACGGGACCTGTGGCGCCTCGCCGAGTGGGAGCGGCGGCGCGGGCAGCGCTCCCAGACGGCGGCCGGCCACTCGTGAGCCCCGACCCACGCGGTAGGAGCCGGGCGATCCTCGACGGCCCGGACCGGGCTCCGGCGCGCGCATACCTGAAGGGCATCGGCTTCGACGAGGAGGCGCTGAGCAAGCCGATCGTCGGCATCGCCAACACCTGGACCGAGACGATGCCGTGCAACTTCCACCTGCGGGCGCTGGCCGCGCGGGTCAAGGACGGCGTCCGGGCGGCGGGCGGCACGCCGATGGAGTTCAACACCGTCGCCATCTCCGACGGGATCACGATGGGCACCGAGGGGATGAAGACGTCCCTCGTGAGCCGCGAGCTGATCGCCGACTCGATCGAGCTGGTGGCGCGCGGCCACATGTTCGACGCCGTGGTCGCGCTCTCCGGCTGCGACAAGACGATCCCCGGCTGCGTGATGGCGCTCGCCCGGCTCGACGTCCCCAGCGTGATGCTCTACGGCGGCTCGATTGCGCCCGGCCGCTGGCACGGCAAGGACGTGACGATCCAGGACGTCTTCGAGGCGGTCGGCGCCCACGCCGCGGGCGACCTCTCGGACGAGGAGCTCACCGACCTCGAGAATCACGCCTCGCCGGGCTCCGGCGCCTGCGCCGGCCAGTACACGGCCAACACGATGGCGATGGCCTTCGAGGTGCTCGGGATCTCGCCGATGGGCAGCGCGATGGTCCCCGCCGAGGACGGCAAGAAGGGCGAGGTCGCCGAGGAGGTCGGCGCGCTGGCGATGGAGCTGCTGCGGGAGGACAGGCGCCCGAGCTCGATCATCACCAAGGAGGCGCTCGAGAACGCGATCGCGGCCGCGGCGATGTCGGGCGGCTCGACGAACGTGGTCCTGCACCTCCTCGCCGTCGCGCGCGAGGCGGGCGTCCCGCTCTCGATCGACGACTTCGACCGGATCGCCTGGGAGACGCCTCTGCTCGCCGACCTCAAGCCGGGCGGCCGCTTCGTCGCCACGGACCTCTACGCGGCCGGCGGCGTCCCCCTGATCGT
>JBJMLJ010000342.1:0-5470 GCA_045805365.1 Thermoleophilaceae bacterium | reverse complement strand
GCGCCCCGGGCGACGAGCGCCTCGGCGAGCGTCGGGCCGCGGTGGCCGGGCGCGGGATGCGTGACCACGCCGGCGGGCTTGTCGACCACCATCAGGTGCTCATCCTCGTAGACGACCTCGTAGTCCACGTCGGGACCGTCCTCAGGCGTCTCCTCCAGGGTCGCCGAGACCAGCTCGCCCGGCGAGAGCCGCCAGCTCTTCGGTCGCCCGCGCCCGTCGACCGTCACGGCCCCGCCGTCTATCAGCCGCTGCGCTCGGGCACGGGAGCCGATCTCGGGCTTCGCCGCGAGCGCGGCATCCAGGCGCCTGCCGGCGTGCTCCTCAGTGGCGCGCAGCTCGACCTTCATCGCCCCCGCCCTCGAGCAGGTAGAGCAGCGCCAGGACGCCGATCACGATCGAGGCATCCGCAAAGTTGAACGCAGGCCAGGCGATCGGGTCGATGAAGTCGACCACGGCACCCTCCCGGGCCCGGTCGGCCAGGTTGCCGAGGGCTCCGCCCACCAGCATCCCGACCGGCAGCCACAGCCAGGCCCGGCCGGCGTTCATCGCGAAGTAGCCGATCACGAGGGCCAGCGCCAGGCCGATCAACAGGGCGACGATGAGCCCGCCCCCCTCCAGGGCCCCGAAGGCGACCCCCTTGTTGCGCGTGTTGGTCAAGTCGAGGCCGAAGAAGACGTTGGTCCGCTCGCCCCGCGACAGCGAATTGACCGCGATCTGCTTGCTGGCCTGATCGAGCACGACGACCACGGCCGCCGTGGCGACGGCTCGCGCCATCCCCGCCAGCCGTGGGTCCATCGGGTCAGCCCCGGATCGCCTTGGCGACGAGGCTGCCCACGATGATCAGCACGAACGTCGCCACGATGGGGCTCAGGTCGAGCGCGCCCGGCCCCAGCCGCACGGGCGGCATGAAGCGGCGGAACAGGTTCAGGTAGGGGTCGGTCACGTCCCGCACGAAGTTCAGCACCACGTCCAGGTAGCGGTTGTAGGGGATCCGCGGGATCCAGCTCATGATGATCCTGATGAAGATCAGGACGAGGTAGACGAGTACGAGCGTGTTGACGTAGCGGGCGATGTCCTCGCGCCCGATTGCCGCCAGTACGAGGCTCACCTGGTCGCCTCGACGACCGTGTCCACTGCCAGCCGGCAGACCGCCCGCATGGCCCCCTCCTCCAGTTTGATGAGGCCCCGCTCGGTCACGCCGCCCGGGGTCGCCACCCTCACGCGTAGAGCCTCGGTGTCAAGGTCATTCGCCTTCAGATACTCCGCAGTGCCCGCCATGGTTTCGGCAATCATCCGAGCGGCGTCCGCCCGCGACAGGCCATGGTGCACGCCGGCGTCGACGAACGACTCCGCGACGAGGGCCATGAACGCCGGTCCGCAGCTCATCAGCGCCATCGCGGGCTCGAGCAGCTCCTCGTCGTCGAGCCGGATCACCAGGCCGGCCCGGCCGAAGAGCTCGAGGATCTCCCGCTCGGGACCATCGGCGGCGCGCGAGCCGGGCGTGTAGCAGAGCACCCCGCGCCCGACCTCGGCCGGGATGTTGGGAATGAACCGGTAGACCGGCACGCCCGGATAGCGGGCCTCGACCTCGGCGGTCGTGACCGCAGCGAGGATGCTCACCACCAGCTTCACCCGGCCGGCGACCTGTCCGGCCACCTCGTCGAGCTGGGCCGGCTTGTGGCAGAGCACCAGGACGTCGGAGCGCTTGGCCACCTCGGCGTTGGAAGCGACCGCCTCGCCGCCCGTGTCCTGCGCCAGGGCGGCGGCCTTCTCATGCACGACGTCGGAGACCACGACCGGCAGGCCGAGGCCCCGCGCCAGCGCGGAGGCCATGTTTCCGGCGCCGATCAGGCCGACCCTCATCCGGGTCGAAGCCTAGTTACGACTGGTTGAAGAAGCCCTTCTCTATGAGCCGGGCCCGCTCTTCGGCCGAGACCTCGACGTTCCGCGGCGTCAGCAGGAAGACCTTGTCGGCGATCCGCTGCATGCCACCGTCGAGGGCGTAGGTGAGGCCGGAGGAGAAGTCGATCAGCCGCTTGGAGAGGTCTGTGTCGGTGCCCTGGAGGTTGAGGATCACCGGTACCGCGTCCTTGAACTGGTCGGCGATCTGCTGGGCGTCGTTGAAGCTCTTGGGCACGACCAGGTGCACCTGGAGGTCGCCGCCCCCACGGCCGTTGCCGGCGACCGGCCGCAGCACCCGCGTCTCGCGGCGCGAGCCGCCGCTCGGCTCATCCGCGAAGATGTCGTCGAACTCGTCCCGGCGCCGTCGCTGAAGCCGGCGCACGTTGGGCCGGTCGCGGTAGCGGTCCTCGATCTCCGCTTCGGGCTCCGGCTCCGGAAGTGGCTCGTAGCGGGGATCCTCCTCCTCCGCGAGGCCGAAATAGACCAGCGCACGGTGCCATGTATCGCGAAGCGCCATCGATTTCCGTTTTTCGCCTAAGAGTTCGAAAACCCTCTTGTTCACACATTATTGCCCCTGGGGGCATCCTGCCCCCAGTTCTGGTGGCACCCGGCGCCGTCACGGCGCCGGAGACTGAGCCGCGGACGTGACCGCGACACCAAACCCAAGGGAAATGCGGCTCAGCGGCGGTCTGAGCGGCGAGGTCGCCGGCGACGGCGCGCCCATCGTGCTGCTGCATGGCCTGAGCGCGACTCGGCGCAACGTGGTCCAGGGCTCGCGCCACCTCGTCAAGCGGGGCTACCGGCTGATCGCCTACGACGCCCGGGGCCACGGCGAATCGGAGCCGCCGCCCGACCCCGAGGCGTACGAGTACACGGACCTGGTGGCCGACCTCGAGCGCGTGTTGGACGAGCTCGAGATCCAGCGTCCGGTGCTCGCGGGCAGCTCGATGGGCGCCGCGGCCGCAATGGCCTTCGCCCTCGCGCACCCCGACAGGGTGCCGGCGCTGGTTCAGATCACCCCGGCGTACACGGGCGAGCGCACGACCCGCGTCCGCCCCGAGGTGTGGGCCCGGCTGGCCACGGCGCTCGAGGACGGGATCGACAGCTTCGTGGAGACGGCGGTGCCGGACGACATGCCGGATCGCTGGCGCGACGTGGCGCGCGAGTCGACACGCCAGCGGATGGAGCGCCACGTGCACCCCGAGGCCGTTGCGGGCGCGCTGCGGGTCGTGCCGTTCTCCCACGCCTTCGACGGACTCGAGCAGCTCGAGGGCCTCGAGGTCCCCACCCTCGTGGTGGGCGACCGCGACGAGCCCGACCAGCTCCACCCGCTCGACATCGCGCGCGAGTACGCCGAGCGCCTGCCGCGGGCCGAGCTCCTGGTCGAGGACGAGGGCGAGACCCCGATCGCCTGGCGGGGCGCCCGGCTCTCGCACGCGATCGGCGACTTCCTGGAGCGCGAGGGGGTCCTGCCTCAGGCGTAGAGCACTTCGCCCAGCCTCACGATCGTCGCCCCCTCCTCGACCGCCACCTCGAAGTCCTGGCTCGTGCCCATCGACAGGCGGTCGAGACCGTGCTCGGCGGCCAGCTCGGCGAGCCGCGCGAACCAGCGGCGACTGTCCTCCGCCTTGACGACGAACGGGGGCATGGTCATCAGACCGCCGACCCGCACCGGGCAGCGCTCGATGAAGTCGCCCAGCTCCGCCGGGGCGATCCCCGCCTTGCCCTCCTCGTCGGCGACGTTCACCTGTACGAGCACCTCGTCCGCCGGGTTCTGGTCCAGGCGGCGCAGCACCGAGTCGGAGGCCACCGAGTGGATCAGGCGCACGTTCGGCGCCACGTCGCGCAGCTTGCGGCTCTGGAGGGCGCCGATGAAGTCCCAGGTGAACAGGTCGCGGTGGCGCTCCTGCTTGGCAAGCAGGTCCTGGGCCCGGTTCTCCCCGACCAGCTCCACGCCGGCCTCGGCGAGCACCGCCAGCTCGTCCACCGGGACGTACTTGATCGCCGCGCAGACCTCGACCTCCGGGCCGATCCGCTCGCGGACGGACTCGAGGTTCGAGCGAACTCGGGCCGCGTCGAGGCCGGTGAAGAGCTCAGCCACGGACGACCATGCCCGACTGGCGGCCCGTCACGCCGTTGTCGCGGCGGTGGGAGAAGTAGAGGTCTTCACGGCAGCTCGTGCAGCGGTCCAGATGCTCGACCTGCTCCACGCCCTTGCGGCGCAGGTCGTGCTCCACGATCGTGCGAAGGTCGAGCATCCGGCCCCTGGCCGCGCCCGCGACGTGGGCGAACTCCGCTCGGACCTCGTCCCCGACCTCGTAGCAGCAGGCGCCTATCCCGGGACCCACGGCCGCCGCCGGCGGCTCGTCGAAGCGCTCGATCGCCTTGCCGACGATCCCTCCGGCAAGGCCGCGCCAGCCGCAGTGGAGCATCGCCACGCGGCCGTTTCCGGCGAGGGCCACCGGGAAGCAGTCGGCGACCAGCACCAGCAGGCCGAGCCCGTTCCGGTCGGTGATGTGACCGTCCACCCGCGGCAGGTCCTCACCCGGCGAGGCGTAGCCCGGCGGAGCGGGGCCGTCCCAGGTCTGGATGTCGGTGCCGTGCTCCTGCCAGCCCATCGCGACCGCGTTCGCCCCGAGGCCGGCGGTGTCCGCCACGCGGCGCCGGTTCTCGCCCACGCGCTCCGGCTCATCGTCGGTGAGGACCCCGAGGTTCATCGACTCGTAGGGGCCCTCGCTGACCCCGCCGAGGCGGGTGGAGAAGTAGGCCCGCGCGCCACGCAGCTCGATCGACTCGATCATCCCGACGCCGCCTCCAGCGCGGCCTGGAGCTCCTCCTCGCGGCCGGAGACCTCGCCGTCGAGCTTGCGCCGCAGCGCCGCCTCGAGGCCCCGGCCCACGGCCGGCCCCTCGGGTACGCCGGCGGCCATCAGATCCTCTCCGCCGATTTCGAGACGCACGGAGCTGAGCTCGCTCACCCAGCGCAGCACCGGCTCGGAGGCGGCTCCCAGCGCGAGGGCCAGGGCGAGCGCCTCGGGCGGCTCGCGGGCGAGGAGCTCGTAGAGGCGGGACGACGCTAACTCGCCACGGAGGTCTCGCGCGAGCTGCGGTCCCGACGCGGCCGCCCGCAGCGCCGCCTCGCGCCGACCGGCGGTGAGGCCGAGCTCGTCCAGCCAGCCGGCGAGGGCCGCCGGGTCGGACCACACCAGGGCCGCCAGCCCGGCGAGGGCGCGATCCGCCCCCACGATGTCCGCCACCACCGCGGCCGAGGCCACCAGCTCGGCGTCCGCCCGCAGCGCCGGGTTGAGCGCCTTGTCGAGTCCAAGCTCATGCATCCGCTTGACCGCGGCCGGTGCCTCGGGCTCGGCGAGGAGGTCCATCAGCTCGTCGCCGATGCGGGTGCCGGACACCGTAGCCGGCGCGCCCTCGGCGATCGCCTTGCGCGCGAGCTTGTCCGTGTCGGCGTCCATGGCGAAGCCCAGCCGCGCCTCGTAGCGGAGGGCGCGGAGGAGCCTCGTCGGGTCGTCGACGAAGCTGCGCTCGTGCAGGACCCTGACGAGCCCCGCGCG
>JBJMLJ010000341.1:0-6592 GCA_045805365.1 Thermoleophilaceae bacterium | reverse complement strand
GGACCTGCCAATGAGCACCGAAACCCAGGCCCAGACGACCACCCTCGGGCGCTCCGGCCTCGAGGTCTCCCCGATCGCCTTCGGCACCTGGCAGCTCGGCGGCGACTGGGGCGAGATCGATCGCGACGAGGCGAAGGCCGCCATTCGCCGGGCCCTCGACCTCGGCATCAACTTCTTCGACACCGCGCAGGCGTACGGCTTCGGCAAGTCGGAGCAGCTCCTGGCCGAGGCGCTCGGGGACGACATCCGCCGCGACGACGTCATCGTCGCCACTAAGGGCGGCCTGCGGCCCGTCGATGACGGCATCGAGCGGGACTCGAGCGCGGACTGGCTGCGCAGCGGGGTCGAGGAGAGCCTGCGCCACCTCGGCGTCGAGACGATCGACCTCTACCAGGTCCACTGGCCCGATCCAGAGGTTTCCCCGTGGGAGACGGGCAAGGCTCTAGCCCAGCTCAAGGAGCAGGGGAAGATCCGCCACGTCGGCGTGTCCAACTTCAGCCCGGAGGAGATGAGCGAGCTCTCGCGGACGGTCGAGGTGGAGACGCTCCAGCCCCCCTATCACCTGTTCAGGCGCGAGATCGAGGCCGACGTCCTGCCCTGGTGCCAGGAGAACGGCGTCGGCGTGCTCGTCTACGGCCCGCTCGCCCACGGCCTCCTGAGCGGACGCTTCGATGCGGAGACGGAGCTGCCGGAAGACGATTGGCGGAGCGGCAGCGACCTCTTCAGCGGCGAGAACTTCCAGCGCAACCTCCAGGCGGTGGACCAGCTGCGCGAATTCGCCGAGTCGCGCGGCTGGACGCTGCCGCAGCTGGGAGTCGCCTGGACGCTGGCGCACCCCGCGGTCGACGTGTCGATCGTCGGCGGCCGCCGCCCGGACCACATCGAGGGAGTCGCCCCGGCGGCGGAGATCGAGCTCACCGAGAAGGACCTCGCCGAGATCGACGACATCATGGAGAGCGCCGTGCAGGTCGCCGGGCCGTCGCCGGAGTCGGTCTAGGGGCTTTCGCGGCAACAGTCCTGGATTGGTGTTGCCATGGAACACCTAGGCAGGATTGTTCGCGGTGGCGTTTCCGACCGCGCCCGCTCCTAGCATCGCCCGATCCCTCGAGCGGCGGAGGAGAGAGCGTGAGCGAGCAGAATGGTTGGGATCCGGAGCGGCTGCTGGAGGACGCCGAGCGGCGGCTCCTCGAGGAGCGCGGGCGGCTCTCGATGGACGAGGCCAAGGAGCTCCAGGCGCTCCCCGACCTCTACCTCGGGAGGCTCGCCGACCTCGCCCATCAGGTGCGGCTCAGCTACTGCGGCGACGAGGTCGAGGTCGAGGGCATCGTCTCCGGCAAGACCGGCGGCTGCCCCGAGGACTGCCACTTCTGCTCGCAGTCGTCCGTGTTCGGCACGGAGGTCGCGCCTACCGGCTACATCCCCTACGACCAGCTCATGCGCGCGGCCGAGCAGACGGCCGCCTCGGGCGCCACCGAGTTCTGCATCGTCTACGCCGTCCGGGGGCCCGACCGCAAGCTGATGGACCACGTGCTCGAGTGCGCCGCGCTCGTTCACAGGGAGACCGAGCTCGATGTTGCTTGCTCGCTCGGAATCCTGACCCGGGAGCAGGCCTTCGAGCTGGCCGCGAACGGCGTGCACCGCTACAACCACAACCTCGAAGCGGCCAGGAGCTACTTCCCGCAGATCTGCACCACGCACAGCTGGGAGCAGCGCTGGGACACCTGCCAGCTCGTCCGCGAGACCGGGATGGAGCTCTGCAGCGGGGGCATCATCGGCCTCGGGGAGAGCCGCGAGCAGCGGCTCGAGCTCGCCTTCCAGCTGGGCGAGCTCGGCCCGCACGAGGTGCCGATGAACTTCCTCAACCCGCGCCCGGGCACGCCGCTCTCGGAGAACCCGGTTGTCGAGGCGGAGGAGGCCATCCGCACGATCGCGCTGTTCAGGCTCGTGATGCCGGCGACGGTCCTCCGCTACGGCGGCGGCCGCGAGATCACGCTCGGCGACCTCCAGCGGATGGGGCTCGAGGCCGGCATCAACGCTTTGATCACCGGCAACTACCTGACGACGCTGGGCCAGACGACCGAGGACGACCTCCAGATGCTGAGCGACCTCAGCATGCCGGTGAAGACCGTCAGCAAGGTGCTGTGACGGGCTACTGCCCGCGCTGCGGCAAGCCCCTCGATACGCATCGGAGCTGTGAGCGCGAGTCCCGGCCCGGGGTGACCCTCGATCCCGCCCGCTTCTGCGGGGACTGCGGGGCGAGGCTCACGATCCAGGTCCTGCCGGGGGGCTACGAGGGGCGCTGCCTCCCGTGCGAGCGCCGGGAGCGCTTTGCGAAGGCGTAGCGAGGAGCGGAGCCGGGGCGCCGGCCCGGCGAGCACCGCAGCATGACTTGAGCTTGCGCCTTAGGTGACCTGCGGTTAGGTTCGCTCGAAAGCACTCGGAATCCCTGGGAGGCTTCATTGGAAGCGACCGGAGCTGCCTCGTCCAGCCGCGTCGACAACCTGCCGCTGTATCGCCGCGCGACCAACTACATCGCCGCGGCCATGATCTACCTGCAGGGCAACCCCATGCTCGAGGAGCCTCTGGCGCCCGAGCACATCAAGCACCGCCTGCTGGGCCACTGGGGGACGGTGCCGGGCCTGAACCTGATGTACGCCGGGCTGAACCGGCTGATCCTCGACACCCAGGCGCAGATCCTGCTGGTCACCGGTCCGGGGCACGGCGCGCCGGCCAACCTGGCGAACCTGTGGATAGACGGCTGCCTGGGCGAGGTGCGCCCGGACATGACGCCCGACCGCGACGGGCTCGCGACGCTGATCAAGGAGTTCTCCTGGCCGGGCGGCTTTCCCAGCCACCTCGGGCCGATGGTGCCCGGGACGATCCACGAGGGCGGTGAGCTCGGCTACGCGCTCGCGACGGCCTTCGGGGCGGCGCTCGACAACCCCGACCTGATCGTCGGCTGCATCATCGGCGACGGCGAGGCCGAGTCAGGCCCCACCGCGGGCGCCTGGCACTCGAACAAGTTCCTCGACCCGGCCACGAGCGGCGCCGTGCTGCCGATGCTGCACCTGAACGGCTACAAGATCGCCAACCCGACGATCTACAAGTCGCTGTCCAACGAGGAGCTGACCAAGCTGTTCGAGGGCTACGGCTGGCACCCACTGATCGTCGAGGGCGACGATCTCGACGCCGCCCTGGCGGAGGCGCTCGACACCGCCCACTCCGAGATCCGCGAGGTCCAGTCGCAGTCCCGCAACGGCGGCCGCCCCGACCGTCCGCGCTGGCCGATGCTCGTGGTCAAGTCGCCCAAGGGCTGGACCGGCCCCAAGGAGGTCGACGGCGTCCAGGTCGAGGGAACGTCGAAGTCGCACCAGGTGCCTGCCATGCAGGCCAAGACCAACCCGGAGCACCTGAAGATCCTCGAGGACTGGCTGCACTCATACAAGCCCGAGGAGCTGTTCGACGAGAACGGCGGCCCGACGCAGGAGGTGCTCGCCTCCTGCCCGGAGGGTGACCTGCGGATGGGCGCGAACCCGCACGTGAACGGCGGCAAGGTGAGCAAGGCCCTCAACCGGCCGGCCCTGGAGGACCACGCCGTGGAGCTGTCCACGCCGGGCGGCGCCAACGACAGCGCCCTGTTCAAGCTCGGTGAATATTTCCGCGACGTCTTCCGCCTCAACGAAGACGAGAAGAACTTCCGGATCGTCTGCCCGGACGAGGTCGCCTCGAACCGGCTGGGGCCGGTGTTCGACGCAACCGACCACGCCTGGGAGTGGCCGCTCGATCCGAAGATCGACACCGGCCACTCGCCCGACGGGCGGATCATGGAGGTGCTCTCGGAGCACAACTGCCAGGGCTGGCTCCAGGGCTACGTCCTCACCGGGAGGCACGGCGTCTTCCCCTGCTACGAGGCCTTCATCCCGATCATCGACGGGATGGTCAACCAGTACGGCAAGTTCCTGAAGATGTCGAAGGACGAGGCGCCCTGGCGCGAGCCGGTCCCCTCGATCAACTACCTGCTGACCTCGGTCGGCTGGCGCCAGGACCACAACGGCTACTCGCACCAGGTGCCGGGCTTCATCAACTCCATGCTCAACCGCAAGGAGGACACGGCCCGGATCTACCTGCCGCCCGACGCCAACACGCTCCTGGCGACCATGGATCAGTGCCTCGAGACGACCCGGACGATCAACCTCGTCATCGCCACCAAGCACCCGCTGCCGCAGTGGCTGTCGATGGACGAGGCCAAGGAGCACGTCGAGAAGGGCGCCTCCGAGTGGCAGTGGGCCAGCACGGACGTCAGCGGCGACCCGGACATCGTGCTCGCCTGCTGCGGGACGATCCCGACGATCGAGCTGCTGGCCACGTGTGCGCTCCTCCGGGAGCACGTGCCCGACCTGCGGATCAGGTTCGTGAACGTCACCAACCTGTTCTCGCTGGCGCTCCCGGAGAACCATCCGGACGGGATGAGCCAGGAGGCGTTCATGGAGCTGTTCACGACGGAGCGGCCGGTGCTGTTCAACTTCCACGGCTACCCGTCGGCGGTGCACCAGCTGATCCACCGGCGGCCGCTGCAGGAGCGCTTCCACGTGCGCGGATACATGGAGGAGGGCACAACGACCACTCCGTTCGACCTGCTCGCCATGAACGGGGTCGACCGCTACACGCTCGCCATCGAGGCACTCAGCCGCATCGACGTCGGCGCGTCCGAAGCCGTCCGCGGGGCCTCCGGGGCCTTCGCGGTGCGCGACATCGAGGGCGCCGGCGACACGATCGAGCTGTTCCGCAACAAGCTCAAGGAGCACCGGGCCTACGTACGCGAGGAGGGCAACGACCCGCCCGAGATCCTCGAGTGGACCTGGGGCCGCCAGGACGGCGCCTCCTGAGCACTCCCAGCGTCTACATCACGGCGATGGGCCCGCACAGCGGGAAGTCCGTCGTCGGCCTGGGGCTCATGGAGCTGCTCGCCGCCCGCGTTCCGCGGGTCGGCTTCTTCCGGCCGATCGCCGCCGCGGCGGGCGACACCGAGATCGCGCTGATGAAGAGCCGCCACGCGCTGAGCACCGGCCAGGCGCTCAGCGCCGAAGAGGCGCGGGAGGCGATCGCCGAGGGCAGGCGCGACGAGATCGCGAAGCGCGTCGTCGCCGCCTACCGGGAGGTCGGCGCCGAGAGCGAAGTGGTGGTCTGCAGCGGCGACGACTTCGACCTCGACACGGAGCTGGCGAACGAGCTGGGCTGTCCCGTGCTCGTGGTGGTGCGGGGAGAGTCCGCCGAACAGGCGAACACCGCCGCCAGCGTCGCGCGCGAGTCGGTGGCCAACAAGGGTTGCGAGCTGTTCGGCGTGTTCGTCAACCGGCTGCCGCCGGACGCCGTCGCGGAGGTCGCGGGCGACGGCGTATACGCCATCCCGGAGCAGCCCGACCTCGGTTACCCGACGGTGGCCGAACTCGCGAGGGCGACGGGCGCCCGGCCGCTGCTCGAGGCGGCGGAGATGCGCCAGGCGTCCTGGGCCGGAGCGTCGCTCGCGCTGCCGACGACGAGCGAGGAGCTCCTCCAGCGCGACGTCCGCGCGGTACGCATCGCCGCCATGAGCGTGGAGCACTTCATCGACGAGCTCGAGGACGGGACGCTCGTGATCGTGCCCGGCGACCGGCCCGACGTGCTGATCGCGAGCATCATCGCCACGCTGTCCTCGAAGTTCCCGACCGTCGCGGGCGTCCTGGTCACCGCCGGCTACGACCTCCACCCCACGATCCGGCGGCTGCTGGAGACCGCGCCCTTCCCGGTGCTCGAGGTCGCGCAGCGGACCTTCGACGCGGCCAACCTGGTCAGCGCCGTGCAGCCGGCGATCACGATGGAGAACCAGCGCAAGGTAGCCGCCGCGCTCGGCCTGTTCGAGGCGTCAGTGGACGGCGAGGAGCTGGTCCAGCGGATCCAGGTCGAGCGCGCCCCGCGGATGACGCCGACGATGTTCGAGTACGAGCTGATGGAGCGGGCCGGCGCCGACTCGCGGCACATCGTGCTGCCGGAGGGCGACGACGAGCGCGTCCTGCGCGCGGCCGAGCTGCTGCTCCGCCGCGGCGTGGTCCAGCTGACGATCCTCGGCGACCCCGACGACGTGGCCGGCCGGGCGGCCGCGCTCGGCCTCGACCTCGACGGCGCCCGCATCGTCGATCCCGCCACCGCCCCCGCCCGGGCCGACTACGCGGCCACCTACCACGAGCTGCGCAAGCACAAGGGCGTCACCGAGGAGCTGGCCTTCGACACGGTCGCCGACCTCAGCTACTTCGGCACGCTGATGGTGCAGGCGGGCCACGCCGACGGCATGGTCTCCGGCGCCGCCCACACGACCGGCGACACCATCCGCCCCGCCTTCGAGATCATCAAGGCGCGTCCCGACGTCTCGGTCGTCTCGAGCGTCTTCCTCATGTGCATGCCGGACCGGGTGCTCGTCTACGGCGACTGCGCGGTCAACCCGAACCCGGATGCCGCGCAGCTGGCGGTCATCGCCATCAGCTCGGCCGAGACGGCGGCCACCTTCGGCGTCGAGCCGCTGATCGCCATGCTCTCCTACTCGACCGGCGAGTCGGGC
>JBJMLJ010000340.1:0-2913 GCA_045805365.1 Thermoleophilaceae bacterium | reverse complement strand
TCCGAGTCGCGGCGCCGGAGCGCGGCGGACACCGCGATCAGCAGCTCCTTGGGCCGGAACGGCTTGATGACGTAGCCGTACGCGCCGAGCGCGAGCGCGGAGTCCGCGACCCGCGCGTCGTCGCTGCCGGTGACCATGAGGACGGCGGTGTTCCGGTGCTCGTTGGCGATGTAGTGCGCGAGCTCCAGCCCCGACTCACCGGGCATCGTGATGTCGCAGAGCGCCAGCGCGAAGTCCTCCTTGGCGAGGCCGGCGCGCGCCTCCGCGGCATCGGCGGCCAGCGTGCAGCTATGGCCGCGCGGCTCGAGCAAGCGGCGCAGCAGCTCCCGGTTGGGAGCGTCGTCGTCGATCACCAGCACAGAGGTGCCGCGCCACGAGTCCACCACCGCTCATGGTCCACCCGGACGTCCGGTTCGCGACGAAAGGCCGGAATTTGCGCTGCTTTGGCGGTGGAACTAGCCCCGTTCGACCGGATGCCCGTGGCGCTCCCACAGGGGGACGCCCCCGCCCGCCACATGCAAGATGTCTTGAAGGCCGTATGCCTTCAGCAGGCTGCCGGCGACGACGCTCCGCTCTCCCGAGCCGCAGATGACGGCGACCGGCCGCTCCGGGTCGAGCGCCTCCGGCACTCCGTGGATGTCGTGGTAGGGCAGGTGGAGCGAGCCGGGGATGTGCCCATCGCGCCATTCCGACTCCTCGCGGACGTCGAGGATCTGGAGCCCTGGCTCGCGCTCGCGCCGCTCGGCCAGCTCGTCCACCTCGAGCCGCTCCACGGCCTCGACCTCGCGGCCCTCCGCGCGCCAGGCCGTCATCCCTCCGTGGAGGTAGCCGCCGAGGTTGCGGATCCCCACCGCAGTGGCCAGCCGCGCGGCCACCCGGCCATCCTCGTCGTCGCGGCCCACGAACAGGATCTCCTGCTCGCGGTCGGCGATCCAGGCGAGCTTGGTGCCGAAGCCGGCGCGCAGCATGGTGTTCGAGACCGCGCCGGGGATGTGCGCGTCGTCGAACTGGAGGTCGGTGCGGACGTCGATCAGCATCGACCCGTTCGCGCGCCGCTGCTCGATCTGCCTGGGGGCCAGCGGAAGGACCTCGACCCCAGACGTGAGAAGGGGCCCACGGTTGAGCTCGACGACGGCCTTGAAGTTCGGCGGCTGGGGGCCCAGCCTCGCGAGGGCACGCTCGACGAACTCGTCCTCGTCGGCGACGCCGAGCAGGTCGTTGTGGTGGCGCTCGAAGCCGACGGTCGAGGAGACCTTCATGTCCATCCCGGGCCCGCCGCACAGGGAGCCGCCGAGATGCCCGGGCCACAGCTCGCACTCGTCCGGCAGGTCGAGCAGCTTCTCGTGGAGGCTGCGGAAGATGCCGCGCGCGCCGTCCTCCCGGTCGATCGCCAGGTCCGGTCGCGCGATATCGCCGACGAATAGCGAGTCACCGGTCAGCACGGCCCACGGGTCCCCGCCGCGACCGCCATCGATCAGGAGGAAGGCCGTGTGCTCGGGGCGGTGGCCGGGAGTGTGCAGGGCGCGCACGTGCAGCTCGCCCAGCCGAAGCTCCCAGCCGTCGTCGAAGGGCTCGTGCTCGTACTCCGGGCCCGCCTCGCGATGGATGTGGATGGGCGCGCCGGTCGCCGCCGCCAGGCGCCCGTGGCCCGACACGTGGTCGGCGTGGTTGTGGGTCTCCAGGACGTGCTCGATGTCCACCCCGATGTAGCGCGCCAGCTCGAGGTAGTCGTCGATCTCGAAACGCGGGTCCACCACCGCGGCCACGCCGGCGTCCTCGTCGCCGATCAGGTAGGAGGCGCAACCGAGGTCGTCGTGGGTGATCTGGCGGAAGACCATGATGCGAGCCGCGGCGAGTCTCGCACAGGGTCGGTGGCGCGTTGGTAACGAGACTCATTCTCAGTACTGTGTAGGCTGGCGCGGCCATGCTCGATCCCTTTCAGCTCGTCTTCGTGCAGCGCGGCCTGCTGGAGATCGCCGCGCTCTCGATCGCCGCGGGGTTGATCGGGACCTGGATCGTCCTTCGCGGGTTGGCCTTCTACGCGCACGCGGTGGGCACGGCCGCCTTCCCCGGGCTCGTCCTGGCCGACGGCCTGGGCTTCTCTCCCCACCTCGGGGCCGGAGGGACCGCGCTCGGCGTGGCGGGCTCCGTGGCCTGGCTGTCGCGACGGGAGCGAGAACGCTACGACGTCGTCACCGCCCTCGTCCTGGTCGCGGCGCTGGCGCTGGGTGTAATCCTGGCCAGCGACGTCTTCCACTCGGGTTCGAACGTGGAGACGCTCTTGTTCGGCAGCCTCCTCGTGATCGACTCCGGCGACGTCTGGTTCGCCGCCGTGGCAAGCGGAGTGGTGCTCGCAGCGACCCTCGCGTTCGAGCAGCGCTGGCTGATCGCCGGCTTCGACATCGGGGTGGCGCGCGCTCTCGGAGTGCGGTCGGCCGTTTCGGATGCTGTGCTGATCGCGCTGGTCGCCTTCGTCGCCGTCGCCGCGCTCTCGGCCGTCGGCGCGCTGCTTGCGACCGCCTTGCTGGTGGTTCCCGCGGCGACGACGCGGCTCGTCTGCTCGCGGCTCCGCTCGTGGCA
This sequence comes from Thermoleophilaceae bacterium, assembly GCA_045805365.1. Lineage (GTDB taxonomy): Bacteria > Actinomycetota > Thermoleophilia > Solirubrobacterales > Thermoleophilaceae > DASXBA01. The sequence goes on along the minus strand of JBJMLJ010000340.1, from coordinate 333 downwards.
GGTCGCGACGGTCGCGCTCGTGTTCGCCGAGGGCGCCTCGGGGCTCTGGCTCTCGGTCAAGACCAACGCTCCGCCGGGTGCCACCATCGCCGTGATCGGCGGCGGCCTGTTCGCACTCACCGCTTGCTGGCGCGCTCTTGCTCGTGGCCGGCGGACGGCGGTGGCGGCGGCCACCGCGCTGGTCGTCGCGCTCGCGGTCGCGGGCTGTGGCTCGTCTGGCGGCGGCGGTGGCGACTCGATCAAGGTGGTCGCGACGACGACCCAGCTGGGCGATATCGCACGAGTCGTCGGCGGCGGTGATGCCGACGTGACCCAGATCCTCAAGCCGAACAC
>JBJMLJ010000339.1:0-19442 GCA_045805365.1 Thermoleophilaceae bacterium | reverse complement strand
TTGTGCGGCTTCGGCAGCAGCTGCTGCGCCTGCACCTTGGTGAACTGCGCGAACGAGCCCCAGGTGGTCTCGTAGCCCCAGATCATCTGGCTCGGGGCCGCCAGCGGGTCGAGCCCGTGCACCTCGTAGTCCTCGTAGGAAGCCTGGTTGCAGTGGATGATCACCTCGTCGCCGGGCTGCCAGCGCGTGACGCCCTCGCCGACCTTCCAGACGACGCCCGAGGCGTCGGAGCCGCCGATGTGGTGGCCGTACTGCGGGTGGTCGCCGTAGCGCCAGACACCCACGGGCTGGCCGAGGGCCGCCCACACGTTGTTGTAGTTCACGCCGGCGGCCATCACCCGCACGATCACCTCGAACGCGCCCGGATCCGGGACCTCGATCTCCTCCAGCTGGAAGGCGTCCTTGGGCTCGCCCTCGCGTTCCTCGCGGATCACCCAGGCGGCCATCGTCGCCGGCAGGGTGCCGGGCTCGACGTCCAGTTCGGAGACCTTGCTCACGTCGACTGCCATCCAACCTCCACGCGTTCGTGTGCGCGCGGCATGCTACTTAGGTGGGTTTCCTGGAGCGCCTGGGCGTGGAGCTGCCGGTGGTGCAGGCCGGAATGGGGGGCGGGATCGCTCGCCACGAGCTCGCGGCGGCTGTCTCCGAGGCCGGGGGCCTCGGGACGATCGGCACCCTCGACCCGCCCGCGTTGCGGGCCGAGCTGGCCGCCGCGCGAGATGCCACGTCGCGTCCGATCGCGGTCAACCTGCTCCTGCCCTTCGTCCGCCGCGGCCACTGGGAGCTTGCCGCGGAGGCGGACGCGCACGTCACCTTCTGGGGCGCGCCGCGGCGCCGCGCGGCGGGCGTCTGGCTGCACCAGTGCGGCTCGGTCGAGGAAGCCCGGGACGCCCACGCCGCGGGGGCGGATGCGGTGATCGTGCAGGGGGTCGAGGCCGGCGGGCACGTCCGCGGTGTGCAGCCCGCGCTCGACCTGCTCGAGCGCACCCGGGCGGCGCTGCCGGACGGCTACCCGCTGCTGCTGGCGGGCGGCATCGCCGAAGCGGCCGATGTGCGCGCCGCGCTCGACGCCGGCGCGGAGGGGGCGGTGCTGGGAACGCGCTTCGTACTCAGCGAGGAGAGCGCCGCGCATCCCGAGTACAAGCGCCGCGGCGCCGAGGGGACGCGGACCCTGCTCACCGAGCTGTTCGGCGCCGGCTGGCCGGCGCCGCACCGGGTCCTTCCTAACGCGGCGACCGAGCGCTGGCTGCGCGGCGATCCGCGCGGACCCGCCTGGGTTCGCCGGCTGCAGCGCGCCGCCACTCCGATGCTGGCGCGCACCCCCGCTTCGCTTCAGGCGCGGATGGCTTCGCTGGCGCGGCCGTCGCAGCCGCTGCTGTCGCCGCAGCCGGCCGTCGCGGGCGGCCCGGAGGGGCTGCTCGAGGCCGGCCCGCTCTACGCGGGCGAGACCGTCGCCCGGATCGGCGACGTCCGGCCGGCCGGCGAGCTGACCCGCGAGCTGGCGGGCTAGGCTGCGCTTGCGATGGCCACCTTGTTCATGGTCCCCGGCTCGCATCCGTCGGTCGCCGCGGCGCTGATGCTCGACTACAAGGGCATCGACTACCGGCGGATCGACTTCGCCCCGGCGGTCCACCGCGTCGCGCTGCGGCTCGTCGGCTTCCGCGGCCGGACGGTGCCGGCCCTGCGGTTGGACGGCCGCAGGCTCCAGGGGTCGCGCAAGATCGCGCGGGCGCTCGACGAGATTCGACCGGAGCCGCCCCTGTTTCCGTCCGATCCGGGGCGGCGTGAGGCCGTCGAGCTCGCGGAGGAGTGGGGCGACGAGGTCCTTCAGCCGCGCGCCCGGCGCATGGCCTGGTCGTCGCTGAAGCGCGACCACTCGACGATCGGCAGCTTCCTCGAGGGTGCCAGGCTCGGCATCCCCCACGCGGTCGCGGTCCGGACCTCGGCGCCGCTGATCTACCTGGCCGCGCGGCTGAACGACGCGACCGACGAGAGCGCCCAGGCCGATCTGGCGGCGCTCCCGGGACACCTCGACAGGGTGGACGCCTGGATCGACGAGGGCGTGCTGGGCGGCCCGGAGCGGAACGCCGCCGACTTCCAGATCGCAACCAGCCTGCGCCTGCTGATGACGTTGGACGACCTGCGCCCGGCGATCGAGGCCCGGGCGGCGGGGCGCCTCGCCAGAGAGGTCGTGCCGGACTTCCCGGGGCGGGTCAACCCGGTCCTTCCCGCGGACTGGCTGGCTCCGCTGCGCCAGCCGGCCGCTCTCTGAGAGCGAACGCCCGTTCCGTCAGGTCGCGCCCGTACCGTGCGACTGAACCAACATGGAAGCGGCAACCCCTCTCAGGCAGCCCGGCGTCACGACGACCGGCAATCGGCTCACCGTCCACGACCTGACGGTCGAGGACGAGGCCGCCGCGCGCGTCGTCCGCGAGCGCGAGCAGGCGGGTGACGACCCGGTCAAAACCGTTACGGACGCCATCGAGATCGGCGCGCGCGTGCTCGACCGCGAGCAGGCCGCCGCAAACGCGGAGTACGTGCGCACGGAGTTCGAGAAGAGCGCCCAGGAGCTCGACCGCCAGTTCTCCGACAAGGCGCGACTGGTCGCGGAGCACTTCGGCAAGAAGGTCGACGAGGTCTTCGGCGAGGACAGCGGGCAGCTCACCAAGGAGTTCGAGAAGCTCTTCTCCGACGGCAGCACGGCGTCCGTCCAGAACCGCGTGCGCGAGCTGGTCGCCGAGACCATGACCAAGTCGCGCGAGGACCTGATCCGCCAGTTCTCGGCCGCCGACGGCAGCAACCCGCTGGCCGACTTCAAGGCGAACACCGTCCGGGAGCTGCACCGGATGGCCGAGATCCTCACCGGCATGCAGGAGCAGATCGTCGGCCTGCGCGGCGAGAAGGAGAAGCTCGAGGAGCTCGACGCCGAGCGCGAGCGCGGCACCGCCAAGGGCCGCTCCTTCGAGGAGCAGGTGGCGGAGGCCGTGGACGCGATCGCGCTCGCCCAGGGCGACGTGGCCGAGGCCGTCGGCGATCAGAAGGGTCCCACCGGCAAGACCGGTGACGTGCTCGTCTCGATCGACGCCGCCGACGGCCCGTGCCGCGGCCGCATCGTCTTCGAGGCCAAGAACGCAAAGCTCAGCTCGCCCGAGGCGCGCCGTGAGCTCTCGCGCGGGATGCGCGAGCGCGACGCTGACTTCGCCGTCCTCGTCGTCCCCGCCGAGGAGAAGGTGCCGGCCAAGCTCACGCAGCTGCGCGAGTACGAGGGCGACAAGCTCATCGCCGCCTACGACCCCGAGGACGGCTCGACGCTGGCGCTCGAGCTGGGCTACCGGCTGGCGCGTGCACGCGTCCTGATGAAGCGCGCGGCGGGCGACGGCGTGGACGCCGGGGCCGTGCAGGAGGCCGTCGAGCGGGCGCTCGCCGAGATGGAGGACGTGCGCAAGGTCAAGAGCCAGCTGACCGGCGCGAAGACCGGCATCGACACGGCCTACGAGCTGGTCGAGGGCATCGCAGAGCGCGTGCGCGCCCAGCTCGCCGAGGTGGAGCGCCTGGTCGCGGCCGGCGGCCCGCCCCAGGGCGCCCTGGACGTCTAGGGCTGCGGCTTACGCCACATGGGCCAGAGCGGCGGGCCGCCGCCGGGTATGCGCAGCTCCTCGCGCACCTCGAAGCCGTTGCGCTCGTAGCAGGCGCGGTTGCGCTCCGACGACGCCTCGAGATACGCGGGGGTGCCCTCGCGGTCGCAGCGCTCGAGCATGGGGCGGAGCAGCGCCGTGCCGATGCCCTTGCCCTGCCACTCGGGCGCGACGCCGATCGCGGGCAGGTAGTGGTGCGGCTCGCGTGGATGCTTCTTCTCGATCAGCGCGAGCGCGCGCAGCAACGCGGGGTGGTCGCGCAGCCCGACGCGCGCGATCGTCGCCGGCGCCATCCTGACCTGCTCCAGCAGGCTCACGTGCCACTCGCCGGGCGGCACCCAGAACGCGGCGCCGACGACCGAGTCGGTCGTGAAGGTCTCGTCGTGCTGGATCCAGACCCGCCGGGCAAGCACGCCGAACAGGCCCTGGAGCTGGCGCGCTCGTCGGCCGTCGTTGGGCAGCAGGAACGAGAAGACCGGGTCGTCGTAGAAGGCATGCGCGACGGCCGCGATGGCGGCCTCGCGGTCCTCCGGCCGGAGCTCGCGGACCGACGCGGCCTCTCGCGCAGCCAGCGCCGGGTCGGGAACCGCCACTACGGCAGCAGCAGGCGGTTGCTCGAGTCCCTGCGCTCCGGGCCGACCTTGAGCGTGGCGGGCTGGATCTCCTTGGGCACCGCCACCGCGGAGCCGGCCCGCACCTCGTAGGTCCCCTGCGGCAGGGTCTTCTGGATCGTCGCCGTGTCCTCCGGGTTCACGGGGCCGACGCGCTCCTTCACCGTGTCGCCCTCCAGCGTGACCGTGTGGGCGTCCTTCGTCTGGTTCGAGATCGTGATCAGGACCGGCCCGGCGCCGAAGCTGTTGGGCGACACCGTCACCTTGTCCTGCTGAATGACACCGGTCAGCTCTTCCGGCACCGCAGGCCGCGGCTTGTTCTTGAAATCGCCTCCGCCGCAGCCAGACGCGAACGCTACGAGCGTCCCTGCCGCGAGAAAGGCGATGGCACCCGACCGGCGAGTCTTCCCTGTCGCCCTCATCCCTCGGGCGCGAACCCTAACCGAACCATACGGAGGCTCGCGTGGATAGAAGCCCGTCGAGGGCCGATTGGATGCGGCCGCGGACGTCTTCGGCGAGCGTTTGAACGAGCGCGAGATCGTCCGCGTCGTCGGGTCCGTAGCCGGACAGGTCGACGGGATCGAGAAATCGGATCTTGAACTTCGCCGGCATGTACATGAGCGCCGCGGCCAGCCCGAAATGCGGGAACGCGTGGTTGATGGGGAAGTAGATGAGGCCGGTCAAGCGCTGGAGCAGCGGTACGTGCGCGAAGATCGGCATGGCCTCCTCGGCGCCGACGACCGCTACCGGAACGATCGGCACGCCGGCCTTCATCGCCGTGCGCACGAAGCCGCCGCGGCCGAAGCGGCGCAGCCGGTAGCGCTGCCAGTAGAGCTTGCGCGATCCCTTCTGGCCCTCGGGGAAGACGATCGCGAGCCTGCCCTCGTCGCGGAGGAGGCGCTGCGCGTTCGCCGTGTGCGCGGGGACGAGGCCGAGCTTGTTCGTCAGCATGCCGACGCCCGGGTAGCCCTTGAACCAGTGCTCGCCGAGCATGTAGAGGGGTCGCGGCTGCGGGTGTTCGTGACGGATCGACTGCATGATCATCGGTGCGTCGGGAGGAAGCGCGCCGGAATGATTGGACACCAGCAGCGCCCCGCCTTCAGATGGAACGTTCTCGACGCCCCTTTGTTCCACGCGGAACCAGTAGCGGTAGTAGAAGTCGAGCACCGGCTCCATGAGGTCGAAGAAGCGCTGCGAGCGCCCCCAGTCGTCGAGCTCGCGCGGTCCGTCGGCCGGCGGGATCAGCTCCTGCAGGTCGCGCGGCGCCGGCTCGGGGGCCCTGGCCTCCGGTCGCGGCAGCTCGAGGTCATCGGGCCGAGGCTCGAACTCGCCGGCCGGCGGACGCGGGGTCTCCGCCCCGGCGCCGAACGACAGCGAGCCGCCGAGCAGCGGGCTGTCGTTGCTCAGGCCGCGACGGCTCGTCGGCCGTCGGCGCTCCGCGGCGCCCGTGCTGTCCCTCCCTCGGGACACGGGGTCGATGCTAGTGGGGGCGGCTGAAGGGAAGCTCGACGACCTCGGCCGTCGCGTCGTCGTCGCCGACCGCGACGGTGTCGCCCGGCGACGCCTCGCGGCGCACGATCGCGAGTGCGATCGGTCCGAGCGTGGGGGACACGCAGCTCGAGCCGAGGCGTCCGACCTCCCGGTCGCCGAGCCGCAGCGTCGCGCCGCGCTCGGCAGGCGCGGACAGGCGCAGCCCGCGGAGATGCCGGTTCGGCTTTCCCCTGTAATGAAGCCGCGCCACCGTTTCCTGGCCGACGTAACAGCCCTTCTCGAAGTCGATGGCACGATCGTTGAGACCCGCTTCCTCGGGAATCGTTTCGCCGTCCATGTCGAGGCCGAGCCGCGGCCGCCCCGACTCGATTCGCAGGCACTCGGCCACGTCCTCTGAGACCGGCTCCACGCCGAGCGCCTCGGGGTCCGCGCAGATCACGTCGACGCCGAGGTCCGTCGCGACGTACAGCCCGTGGTCCCCTTCGACGCTCGCGTGCTCGAGCTCGGGCGGCGCCACGTCGAGGCGCTCCCGCGCCCGCGGGCCGATCAGCGACGCCAGCCGGCGCTTGCGGCTGAGGTCGCGGAAGTGCACGTCGCGGCCGAGGCTGTAGGTCTCGAGCATGTGCTCGATCACGCGGTGGGCGAACGACTCGGTGTCGAGCACGAAGCCCCCCGCGGTCCGCAGCACGCGCATGTCCGTGCGGATCTTGCCCTTGTGGTTGAGGAGCGTCGCGTAGCAGCCCTCGCCGGCCGCGAGCGCTTCCACGTCGTTGCTGACCTGGCCCTGGAGGAAGTCGGCCGTCTCGCCTCCCGACACCTCGAACAGCGCGCGGCCCGGCCGCTCGACGAGGCCGGCGGATTCAGTAACGAGCTCGTATTCGTCGATAGCGATCACTGAAGCGATTGTAGGTCGCGGCCCCGGGTAATTTTGAGGCAAGCCTAAACTATGGTTCAATCTGCGCAGATGAATAAGTTGGCTGAACCCAAGCCCTCGAGCAACGCGGTCCAGGATTACGCCAAGGCGATCTGGTCGCTGGCGCAGCGGAGCGACGAGCCGGTATCGACGTCGGCGCTGGCCGAGCGCCTCGACGTTTCGCCCGCGTCCGCCTCGGCCATGGTCAAGCGGCTCGAGTCGCTGGGCCTCGCCACGCGCGAGCCCTACCACGGCGTCGAGCTGACGGCGGCGGGCGAGCGGGTTGCCCTCGAGGTCGTGCGCCACCACCGCCTGCTCGAGCTCTACCTGGCCCAGGCCCTCGGGATGCCCTGGGACCGCGTCCACGCGGAGGCCGAGGTCCTCGAGCACGCGATCTCCGACGAGCTCTCGGAGCGGATCGCCGAGGCCCTCGGCAACCCCACCCACGATCCACACGGGGACCCGATCCCCACGGCCGACGGGCTCATCGAGGAGCGGGCGACCACCACCCTCGCCGAGCTCGAGCCGGGGGCTGCCGGGACCTTCGTGCGCGTCTCGGACTCGGACCCGGAGATGCTTCGCTACCTGTCCGAGCGCGGCATCTCGCCGGGTGACTCGTTCGAGGTGCTGCAGAAGGAGCCCTTCGACGGCCCGCTGTCGGTGCGCTTCGGCGATCGCCTGCACGTGCTCGGCGGGGCCCTCACCCAGGCGATGCGGGCGGACGTGGCGGCGTGAGCAATGGCGCGCAGACCGCCACCGCCGTCATCGAGCCGAGCCATCTCGACCTGCTGAGGCAGCGCGGCCGCTGGCGCTCGAAGTTCGCGCTGCTCGGCCCGGCGTTCGTCGCGGCGGTCGCCTACGTCGACCCCGGGAACTTCGCCACGAATATCGCCGGCGGCTCCAAGTACGGCTACCTGCTGCTCTGGGTGATCCTCGCGGCGAACTTGATGGCGATGCTGATCCAGTACCTGTCGGCCAAGGTTGGCATCGTCACTGGGAGGAACCTGCCGGAGCTGTGCCGCGAGCACTTCCCGCGCCCGGTCGCCCTGGGTCTCTGGATTCAGGCGGAGCTGATCGCGATGGCCACCGACCTGGCCGAGTTCGTCGGCGCGGCGATAGCCCTCAACCTGCTCTTCAACGTCCCGCTGTTCGTCGCGGGACTGATGACGGCCGTCGTCGCCTTTGCGATCCTCGGCCTCCAGTCCCAGGGCTACCGTCGCTTCGAGACGACCATCGCGGGGCTCCTGGGCGTGATCCTGCTCGGCTTCGTCTACGAGATGCTGCGCTCGGGCGCGGATCCCTCCGGTGTCGCTGCCGGCTTCGTGCCCCGCTTCCAGGGCACGGAGAGCGTGCTGCTCGCCACCGGCATCCTCGGCGCGACCGTGATGCCGCACGTCATCTACCTGCACTCGGCGCTCACCCAGAGCCGCGTGGAGGCGCGCGACGACGACGAGCGGCGCTCGCTGCTTCGCTTCCAGCGGCTCGACGTGATGCTGGCGATGGGCCTCGCCGGGCTCGTGAACATGGCGATGCTGATCGTGGCCGCGGCTCTCTTCCACAACGTCCTCGACGTCGGCTCGATCGACGCCGCCCACTCCGGCCTGCACGACCTGCTCGGTCCCGGCGCGGCGGTGATGTTCGGCATCGCCCTGCTCGCGTCCGGGCTGTCCAGCTCGAGCGTCGGCACGTATGCGGGCCAGGTCGTGATGCAGGGCTTCATCCGCCGCTCGATCCCGCTCGCGGCGCGCCGGCTCGTCACGATGACGCCCGCGCTCGTGGTGCTCGCGATCGGGCTCGATCCCACGCGGTCGCTCGTCATCAGCCAGGTGGTCCTGTCGTTCGGCATCCCGTTCGCGCTCGTCCCGCTCGTGCTTCTCACGCGGCGCGCCGACGTGATGGGCAAGCTCGTCAACCTGCGCCGGACCACCGCCGCCGCGAGCATCGTCGCTTCGCTGATCATCGCCCTGAACCTCTTCCTGCTGTTCAGGACCTTCCTCGGCTAGCGTTCCCACCGTGGGGCTGGCCGAGGAGTTCGACCGGATAGTCGAGGAGCTGCCGCCGGACTGGACGGCGCTCGAGCTCGACCTGCGGATCGAGGACGAGGAGCGCTACGTCGACGCCGCGACGCTGCTCACGGTCATAAACGCGATGCCCTACTCGAAGCACGACTGGCACTTCCGGCTGCGCGTGGCGCACGAGTTCGGCCACGCGGCCGCGGTGCCCACCGTCCACGGGGCGCTCACCCTGCTCGACGGCCAGGGGATCGGGGGCGAGCTCGTGCCGCGGGAGGTGCGGGTGGGCCGCGTCGAGGTGGTGCAGATGTGGGGCCGCCCCGAATCGGTTCGCCAGGAGTTCCGCCGCCGCCGCGCGCAGTAGCACGTGCCCCGCGTCGCGCTGCTCTGCCCCGACCTGCTCTTCGGCTCGAAGCTCCGCAGCGCCCTCGAGGGCGCCGGCCACGAGCTGGTGGCGCCCGGAGCGGCGGCCGACGTCTTCGTGGTCGACCTGACGGCGGACGCCGACGAGCGAATCGCCGAGGCCGCCGCGGCCGGGCTGCCGACGCTCGCCTTCTACGCGCATGTCGAACAGGACGTCCGCGAGCGGGCGGAGAGGGCCGGCATCGACCGCGTCGTTCCGCGCTCGCGGATGGCGCGCGAGGCCGCCTCCCTCGTCGAGAGTGTCCTCGCGTGAAGGTCGCGGTCGTCACGGGCGCCTCCTCCGGGATCGGTTGGGCGACGGCCGAGCGGCTCGGGCGCGACGGCTGGCGCGTCGTGCTGGTCGCTCGCCGCGCCGACCGGCTCGAGGAGCTCGCCTCGCAGCTCGAGGACGCGCGGGCGCTGGCGCTGGACGTGACCGCCGACGACGCTCCGGCGCGCCTGCGCGAGGCGGTGGGGGAGGAGGGCGCGCTCCACCTGCTCGTGAACAATGCCGGCTCGGCCTGGCGGTCGTCCTTCGCCGAGGGCGGCACCGAGAACGTGCGCCGCACGATGGAGCTCAACTTCGACTCCGTGGTCCGGATCACCGAGGCGCTGCTGCCGCTCCTACGCGAGTCGGCGCCGAGCTCGGTCGTCAACGTCTCCTCGGCCATGGGCCGGCTCGCGTTCGCGAAGCAGGGCGCCTACTCGGCGTCGAAGTTCGCCATGGCCGGCTGGACCGAGGCGCTCCACCTCGAGGAGCGCAGCAACGGCGTGCACGTGGGCCTCGTGCTTCCCGGCTTCGTGTCAACCGAGGGCTTTCCCCAGGCGCATCTCACGCGGCGCCGGCTGACTCGCTGGGCGGTGTCGAGCCCGGAGAAGGTGGCCGCCGCGATCGTCGCCGCGGGCCCGGGCGGAAAGGCGGAGCGCTACGTGCCGCGGCCCTACCGGCTCGCCGCGATCGCCCGCACCCTTTTCCCGGGGCTGTGGCGCAGGTTCGTGTGAAGAGCCTCTCGACTAGCGAGCCAGGCTGAAGTCGAAGCTGCGCCCGACGTCGGGCCTGCGCTTGAGGATGCCGAAGCGGGCGTCCCAGCTGGCCCAACCGTCCAGCGCCTTGCGCTGCAGCACGAGCGCGGGGCGGAATGCCGGAGACACCGCCTCGAGCTGGGCCCGGACGAGCCCCTCGTCGGAGTTCCCCGCCCGTGCGATGTCGCGTACAGCGGGCGCTGGATGGCGGAGCACGTCGTTCACGCCGTCCCTGACCGAGTCGACGACCGCTTTCACGGTGGCGCGGTGTCGCTCGATCATCCGGCGCGTCGTGAAGAGCACGACCTCCGGGTAGCGCGGGGCGCCGTAGTCGTCGACGCGGAACTCGCGAATCGGCACGCCGCGGCGCTTGAGGACCACGCCCTCGGCGTTCCAGAACGCGGGCACCGCTTCGACTCTTTTGTCGATCAGGTTGGGAACGGCGGAGAAGCCGATCGTCACGAGGCGCGCCTGGCTCTCGTCGCCGCCGTCGTTCTGCATCACGGCCTTGAGCACGGCCGGGTCCGAGGGCAGGCCTGAGACGCCGACGCGCCGGCCCTCGAGGTCGCGCGGCCGCTTGACGTCGCTGCGGGCGATGATCGCCGCGAGCGGTCGCTGCACCAGGGCGCCGACCCCGACGAAGTCGCTGCCGCGCTCCCGGGCCAGGCCGAGGTCATGGATGTCGAGCACCCCGACGTCGACCTTGCCGGCGGCTATCAGCTTCAGCGCGTCGGGCGCCGAGCCGGGCTGCCGGATGCGCAGCCGGATGCCGTGATCGCGGTCGTAGCCCTTGCGGACCGCGGCGTAGATCGGGGCGTGGACCGCGTTGGGCGTGAAGTCGAGGGCGAGCGTGACCGGCTTGTCCCGGCCCCCGCCGCCGCCGCAGCCCGCAGCGAACACGGCCACGAGCAGCAGCGCGCGTTTCACGGTGCGGAAGCCTATGGCGACCACGCCCGTGGTTAGACTGCCGCGACTCTCGAACGCTTCCCAGGAGGTCGCTCGTGCAGGATCGGGGTCCCGCCGCATACATCGCGGAGTTCATCGGCACCGCCGCGCTGGTGTTCTTCATCACGGCCGTGGTGTCGAACTTCAACACCGCCGCGAGTCCGACGAACCCGAATCCCTTCATCGATTGGTCGGTGATCGGCCTGGTGCACGTGCTGATCCTGTTCGTGCTGATCCAGACCCTGGCGGTCATCTCCGGGGCGCACTTCAACCCCGCGATCACGGCCGCGCTCACCGTGCTGCGCCAGATCAAGCCGCCCGACGCCGGGATCTACATCCTGGCCCAGCTGGCCGGCGCCGTTGCGGGCGCTCTCCTGACCAAGGCGCTGCTCACCGACTTCGCGAACGCCCACCAGGTGCACTTCGGCGCCACGGCCGTGAGCGGCCGGCTCGGCGACAAGACCGGGCTCGGAATGCTCGCGGAGGGCCTCGGGACGTTCATCCTCGTCTGGGCCGTGGTCGGCGTCGCGGTGAGTCCGCGGGCGGCAAAGGACTGGGCGGCGCTGGCGATCGGGGGAGCCCTCGGCCTGGCCGTCATGGTCGTCGGCCCGTTGACGGGCGCCGGCCTGAACCCGGCCCGCGCCTTCGGCCCGGCGCTCGTGGCCAACGCCTTCAACGGCGCCGGCAAGTTCATCCTCGTGTTCGTGGTCGCGCCGGTGATCGGCGGCGTGCTGGCCGCGTTGCTCTACGACCGCGTCCTGCTGGCGCCCGGGGCGACCGGCGAGAAACCGATGGAGCCCGTGGGCTGAGCCGGGGCGCGGGGCCGCCGTAGACTCTGACGAGTGCGGCGGGTCACCTTCTCGCGGAATTTCACGCTGTCGCTGTCGCGGACGTGCCGCTGCTACTGCAAGTACTGCGCCTTCGCCACCCACCGCCCGCATCTCTACTCGCCTGAAGAGGTGGAGAAGCTGCTGGACGACGCCTCGCGCCGGGGCGCCAAGGAGCTGCTCGTGCTCACGGGCGAGCGGCCGGAGGTGAACACCGAGGTGGCGGCGCGGCTGGCGGACTACGGCCACGACAGCTTCACCTCGTACGTCGCCTGGGCCTGCGAGCGCGCCCTCGAGCGCGGCATCCTGCCGCACACGAACCTCGGGGTCGTGCCGCGCGAGGACCTCGCGCGGCTGCGCGAGGTGACGGCCTCGCAGGGGTTGATGCTCGAGACGGTGAACCCCGACCTGGTCGTGCACCAGGGCTCCTCGAGCAAGCATCCCGAGGCGCGGCTGGCGATGCTGCGCGCGGCCGGCGAGCTGCGCATCCCCTTCACCAGCGGCATCCTCGTCGGCATCGGCGAGTCGCCGGAGGAGCGCGTGGCCGCGCTCGAGGCGCTCGCCGACGTGCAGCGCGAGCACGGGCACCTCCAGGAGGTCATCCTCCAGAACTTCGTTCCGCACCCCCGTTACTACGGCGCCGAGCCGGCTGCGATCGCCGACGAAGCCCAGCGCGGCGAGGCTGCGCCGGCGGAGGACCTGCCGCTCCCGGTCTGGGCGGACCCGATCTCGCTCGACGACATGCGCTCGCTGGTCCGCGACTGCCGGCGGCTGATGCCCGACGTCGGCGTCCAGATCCCGCCGAACCTCTCCGACTGGTGGCTGCCGCTCGTCGAGGAGGGCGCCACCGACCTGGGCGGCCTGTCCGCCAACGGCGACCACATCTCCCCGGAGCACCCGTTCCCATCCCCGCACCGGATGCGCAAGGAGCTGCAACCGCGCGGCTACGCGCTCACCGAGCGTCTCTGCGTCTACCCGCAGTACATCGAGCCGGGCTGGCTCGAGCAGGGCGTGCTCGACGTGATCAAGCTGCGCTACTGGAGCTTCATCCCGCGGCGCGGCTCGGGCCGGCGGGAGGAGCGGCCGATCCGGCGCGACCTCGTCCCCGGCGCCGTGGCCCGCGCGCGCGACGGCGGCGCCCTGTCGGAGGAGGAGCTCACCGCGTTGTTCGCCGAGCGCCGGCCGGAGGCGGTCGAGGACATGCGCCAGGCGGCCGACGAGCTGCGGGCCGAGCTCGCGGGGGAGACCGTGACCTTCGTCGTCAACCGCAACATCAACGTCTCCAACATCTGCATCGTCGGCTGTGCCTTCTGCGGCTTCGGGCAGGGAAAGCGCTCGCCTGACGCCTACCACCACGACCGCGACGAGTTCGTCCGCCGCGTGGAGGAGGCGCTCGACTTCGGCGCGACCGAGATCTGCATGCAGTCCGGCATCCACCCCGACTGGACGCTCGAGGATTACGAGGGCTGGCTCCGGCTGGCCAAGGAAGTGGCTCCCGACGTCCACCTCCACGCCTACTCGCCGATGGAGGTCCACTTCATGGCCGGCGACCGGCCTCTCGTCGAGGTCTTCGAGCGGCTGCGCGAGGCCGGCCTCGGCTCTACGCCCGGCACCGCCGCCGAGGTGCTGCACGACGGCGTCCGCGAGCGGATCTCCCCGAACAAGCTGCCCGTCGGGCGCTGGGTCGAGATCATGGAGGCCTCTGCCGCGGCGGGGTTGGCCACGAGCGCCACCGTGATGTTCGGCCACATCGAGGAGCCCTGGGAGCTGGCCGAGCACATGCGCGTGATCCGCGAGCTCCAGGAGCGGACCGACGCCTTGAACGAGTTCGTGCCGCTGTCGTTCATCCCCTTCCACACCCTGCTCGGGCGGACGCACGGGATCGAGGAGATCTCGCGCGAGGACAACCTGAAGCACACTGCGGTCTTCCGGCTCGCGCTCGGCAGGACGCTGCGGAGCGTCCAGGCGAGCTGGGTGAAGATGGGCCTCGACGCCGCCACCGAGTCGCTGGACTGGGGCGTGAACGACCTCGGCGGAACGCTCATGGAGGAGAACATCAGCCGCCTGGCCGGCTCCTACCACGGCGTCCGCCTGGAGCCGACCGACCTGGTCGAGGCGGCCCACCGCGCCGGCCGCCCCGCCGCGGAGCGAACGACCCTCTACGGGATCAGGCGCGAGTACCCGCTGGAAGTGGCCGCGGCGTAGACCTGGCGCCGATGCTCGCCTAGCTAGGCGCCGACCCAGCGGACCTTCGCGCCGCGGAGGCTCGCCGTCGAGCGCCGGGCCTCGGAGTCGGGCGCCGGCTGGTCGATCTCGGCGAGCTGGCGGAGCACCTCGGCTCGCTCGGCGTCGAGCGTCCTGAGGCGGGCCGACAGGCCGTCGCGGATGTCGCGTAGCTCCTCGGTCGTGGTCAGGCGGCCGCCGGCCCTGCGCGGCGGCGCCGCCGGCTCGCTCGCGGCGGCGGGGCGGCGCAGCAGCTGGCGCTCGAGGTCGGCGATCTGGCGAAGGAGCTCGGAGCGGTTGCCCGGCTCGGCGATCGGCGCCTGGGGGGTGACGAAGGTGCCGCGGCCGTGCTCCGAGCGGATCAGGCCGGCGTGCTCGAGGCGTCCGTAGACCGAGCGGGCGGTGTTGACGTTCACGCCGGCCGCCTCGGCCATCGTGCGAACGCTGGGGAGGCGGTCGCCCGGCTCGAGCGCGCCGCTCTCGATCAGCGAGCGCAGCTTCCACACGAGCTGGGTGCCGATCGGCAGCTCACCGTCCCTCGCGACGCTGAAGTCGATATCGGAGGGAAGCGGTGGGCTCATACCCAACCGACTGTATCAGTGGGATGGCACGGAACCGAGGGTTTTGGTTGCGGACCCATGGGCAACTGTGATAGTACACCAGTACTCAAGTCATGGTCCGAATCGCAGCCGACCGAGTTTTCCTCCCCACCAAGAGCCTGCTCGAGCAGGTCGGGGACATGATGATCCTCACCGGCAAGACGCTCGTGTCGTCGCTGCGGCCGCCGTATCCGTACGGGACGGAGTTCGTCCAGCAATTCCTCTTCATGCTCCAGCTCTGCTGGCTGCCGCTGCTGATCACGACGATCTGCTTCGGCTACGGGGCGCCCGGCCTCCAGGCGGGCAACTTCCTCGTGATCTTCGGCGCCATCGACCGCCTCGGCGGGTTCTTCGTGCTGAGCTCGATCAGGGAGTTCGGCCCGATCGCCTCGGCGATCATCCTGGCCGGGGTCGGCGGGACGGCGATCACCGCGGACCTCGGCGCGCGCAAGATCCGCGAGGAGCTCGACGCGCTCCAAGTGCTCGGCGTCGACCCGATCAAGAACCTCGTCGTGCCGCGCTTCCTGGCCCTGATGGTCGTCACCGGCCTGTTCAACATCTACGCGCTGATCTTCGGGATCGTCGGCGGAGTGCTGGCGACCCTCACCTTCGACGCGCCGCTCGGTCCGTTCTTCTCGACCCTCCTGAGCAACGCCAGCACAACCGACCTCTGGGGCTCGGTGGTCAAGACGACCCTGTTCGGGGCGATCATCGCGATCGTCTCCTGCTACAAGGGGATGACCGCCTCCGGCGGGGCGGAGGGCGTGGGCCGCGCCGTGAACCAGAGCGTGGTGATCGCCTTCCTGGGCATCTTCGCCTTCAACTACGTCTTCACCCAGACCCTGCTGGCGACTCATCCCGAGATCTCCGTTATCAAGTGATGGTGGCCCGGTTCGCTCACGACTGGATGCAGCGCCTGGCGGAGGCGACGCTCGCCATCTGCCTCGTCCTCGGCAGCGGCTTTCTCTGGATCGGCATCCCCTGGGCCGGCTTCTGGCTGGCGGGTTCGCTGACCTCGAACAACGAGGGCTTCCTCTTCGCCGCGCTCGGCGGCGTGCCGCTGGCGATGGTCGTCTTCGGCTGGCTCCTCTACCGGATCAACGACCTCTACGAGGGCCTGCGAGGCGGTGATCGTAGGGCGGCCGTGAGCCGCGCCTCGTGGCTCGTGGCCTCGAGCGACGAGCGAAACAAGGCGCGCCGGGCCAGGGCGCCGCGGCGGTTGATCGACCTGGCCATGACGATCTCGGCCGTCACCGCCCTGGTGCTGATGCTCGTCTGGTTCTTCTTCTTCGCCCACATGTTCCTGGTGTCGTGGCAATGAGCTGGCTCGCGGTACCACAGGATTGGATCGCGTCGTTCGGCGACATCGGCAAGTTCTGCGCGCGTGTCGTCGGCGAGGTCCTGTCGCTGCGGGTCACGAGGTTCTTCGGCGAGACGCTGCGCCAGGCGGGCATTCTGATCCTCGGCTCCGCCCTCGTCATCTGGGGCCTGGCGTTCATCCTCGGCCTCAGCTGCGGGATCGAGGGCGCCTACTTCAGCCGCTCGGTGGGCGCGCCCGTGAACGCGGGGATCTTCGCCGCCTGGTGCGACCTGCGCGAGATCATGCCCTACGCCTTCGGCTACATGATGTCGGCGAAGGTCGGGACAGGGCTCGTCGCGGAGATCGGCGCGATGCGGATCTCCGACGAGATCGACGCGCTCGAGGTCATGGGCATCAGCTCGCTGACGTTCCTCTGCTCCACGCGCCTGCTCGCCGCCTGGCTCGTTCTGCCGTTCATGTACATCGGTGGGGTGGGGGCGGGGTTCTTCGCCTCCTACCTGGCGGTGGTGCAGCAGGTTGCCGAGGTCTCCTCGGGCGGCTACTTCCTCATCTTCTGGATGTTCCAGAACCCGCCCGACCTGTTCTTCAGCCTGATCAAGGGCATGGCCATGGCCACGGTGATCGTGCTGGTCGGTTGCTACTACGGCTACACGGCGTCCGGCGGCCCTGTCGGCGTCGGCACGGCGAC
This sequence comes from Thermoleophilaceae bacterium, assembly GCA_045805365.1. Classification (GTDB taxonomy): domain Bacteria; phylum Actinomycetota; class Thermoleophilia; order Solirubrobacterales; family Thermoleophilaceae; genus DASXBA01. Next base: position 2,752 of record JBJMLJ010000339.1, on the reverse strand, counting down.
GGCCAAGTCGATGGTGCTCAACACGGTCCTGGTCCACATCGTCGGCATGGTCGGAACGCAGATCTTCTGGGGTTCGAATCCGAGGGCGCCGATCGGTGGCTGAGCTGCTCACAACCCGCAGGGCTCCGGTCGTCCCGCGGACGACGCCCGACGAGCGCGCCGCCAGGCGATCGCTGCGCGAGCAGGTGGCGCGCCTCGAGGACGAGCTCGCCGGACTCTTCTGCTCCGCCTGGCCGCGCAAGGGCCTCGACTTCGGCGTGCCCTCGCGCGGTGGCGGCGCACGCGTGCTCTCGCTCGCCGAGCTCGAGCGGCTCCGCGACGAGCTCGCCGCGCGCGTCGATGCCGCCCAGCGAATGCTCAGCGCGCGGACTTATGTCGAGGAGCAGAACAGGCGGCTGATCGAGGAGATGCTCCTCGAGCCGGGCGAGCACCGCTGGGTCCGCGTCGCGAACGAGGACATCGGCGAGCCCGGCTGCAAGACCTGGCACGTGCGGCCCAGGTGGGGCCTCCTGGGCATGCTGATGAGCTGGTGGCGGGTGGTCATCAGCTCCGGCTGTCCGTTAGCCGGCGGTCACGCGGCCTTCGCCTCCTCGCGCTCCATCGCCACCGCATCGGGCTGAGTGCCCGCCACGCAGGCCTCGGGGAGGCTCGCGCAGCCGAGCCAGGCGACCTCGGGACGGCGAGCCAGGACGAGCACCCCGCCGACCATCATCGCCAGCGCGTCCACGAGCACGGCGCCGCCGGCGCCGAGCAGCTGGGCGAGGCCCGCGGTGATCAGGCCTCCGAGCGGCAGGACGCCGACGAAGCAGGCGGCCCAGACGGCCATCGCCCGCGCGCGCATCTCGTCCGAGACGCTCGATTGGACGACGACGGTCGAGAGCCCGACGAAGACGACGCCGAAGAAGCCGCCGAAGATGGCGAGGACGAGCGACAGCGGGATCGACCCGGACACGCCCACCGCCGCCACGGCGGCGGCCGTCAGGAAGAAGCCGACCAGCACGGGCTCGCCCTTGTTCGGCCGGCGGGCGAGGCGGAGCAGCGCGATCGAGCCGAGCAGCGAGCCGAGCCCCATCGCCGCGGTCAGCGCGCCGAGGGTGCCCGGGCCCGCGTCGAGCTGGTAGCGCACGATCGCCGGCAGCATGAAGGCGACGGGCGGGGTGCCGAAGAGCCCGGCGAGCAACGTCAGCGCCATCAGCGATGCGACGCTCCGCCGGGCGAGCACGTAGTGGAGGCCCTCCGCCATGGCGCCGCGCAGGCGCTCCGCGGTCTCGCTCGCCCGCGGTATCGAGCGCGGCAGCAGCGCGACCGCCGCGAGCACGCCGAGGAAGCTGCCGGCGTTGACGGCGAAGACCCAGGTCGGGCCGCCGTGCGCGAGCAGGACGCCGGCGATGGCAGGCCCGATGAACCGGGCCAGCTGGAGCGAGAGGCTGTTGATGGCGACGGCGCTCTCAAGGTCGCGCCTGGGCACCGTCGAGCCGAGCATGCCCTGGAAGGCGGGGAAGCTCAGCGTCCCGAGGCTGCCGCCGACGACGGCGATCGAGCCCATCAGCGGCACCGTCAGCGAGCCGGTCTGCCAGAGCACCGCGAGGGCTATGGCGACGCCCATGTTCGCGCCCTGGAAGATGAGGATCAGCCTGCGGCGGTCGTACCTGTCAGCCAGCGCGCCGGCGGGCAGGCCGAAGATCAGGTTGGGGATCGTGTTGAGGAAGCCGATGAGGCCGAGGGTCCCAGCGGAGCCGCCGAGCAGCAGGACGATGTAGCCGAAGGCCGCCGCCTCGACCCAGTTCCCGGTCAGCGAGAAGAGGACTCCGGCCGAGTAGCGGCGGAAGCGCTCGTGGCGGAGCGCGGAGAGGGCGGTCTGCTCGGGTGCGGCCGGCGAGGGCTCCTCGGGCTCGACCGGCAGCTCCAGCACCCCCGCGCCGTCCTGGAGGGCGGCCATCCCGCCGCGAACGGCGTATGCCTCGAGTCCCTGGTCCCTGAGCCAGTGGGCCACCCGGACGCTGGTCGCCTCGCCCAGGCAGGTGCACGCGAGCACGACCGGCTCGCCGCCGCGCAGCTCGTCGAGGCGCTGCGGGATCAGGTCGGGCGGGATCCGAAGCGCGCCTCCCACGGCCGCGTCGTCCTCGTCGATCCGGCGGACGTCGACGAGCACGCCGCCGTTCTCGGTCAGCCGGCGCGCGTGGGGCGCCTCGATCCGGGTGGGTGACGAGCGCAGCGCGGACGGGACGTGGAAGCGGCGGCTCGGCGTGCTGGCCACCGTTCGAGGATAGGCGCGGTCGCGAGGAGCACCTTTACCGAAACAGATCGTGCTCGGGCGGACGGCGGAGCGCCGCGGCGCCGGGGCCGTCGTCGGCCGTCACGAGGCGCTCCAGGCCGCGCACCAGGATGGCCGGCTCGCTCGAGTCCTTTGCCCGCGCGAGATCGGCCGCGGCGGCGATGGCGTCGGCGACGGCGATCGTCGTCACGCGCAGCTCCCGGCCGGCGGCGTCGCGACGGCCGACCCAGTCGTCGAGCGGCGCGAGCCCGGCGGCGCCGATCGCCACGTCGACCTCGCCGAGACGCCAGGCGCGGCCGAAGGAGTCGGAGATGACGACCGCCGGCCGGACGCCGCGGGCGGCGGCGATGCCGGCCCGCAGCCGGCGCGCCGAGGCGTCGGGGTCCTCCGGGAGCAGGACGAGCTCGCCGGCCTCCCCGGCGTTGGACTGGTCCACGCCGGCGTTGGCGCAGACGAAGCCGTGACGGGTCCGGCAGA
>JBJMLJ010000338.1:0-4688 GCA_045805365.1 Thermoleophilaceae bacterium | reverse complement strand
GGAGGTGACAGGCGCGCGACCCGCGTCTTGCCCGGCAGCACCTCGATGGTCCGGCCCGCATTGCGCGCGTAGAGCAAGCGAAGCCGCTGGCGCCGGCCGGCGGTGTTGTCGACCGCCAAGTGCAGGCTTCCGCGGAGCGCGCCGCGCGACCAGCTGACGAGCACGGAGCGCTCGCCCGGGCCGCCGAGCGGCGTGACCGGCGTTGCGGCGCCCGCGCAGCGCGCTGCGGTCATCACCACCAGAGCGCAGACGGCGGACACGGCTAGAGCGCGGCGAGCCACGTTCGCGTCGAAGGTACCCCAGACGGAGCCGGCTCGCCAATGTGGTGCAGGCGCTCGTGCAGGGCGTGCCTCTAGCCTCAATGGCCGCCATGGCCGACCTCCGCCTCAGCGTCCTCGACCAGACGCCCATCTCCGAGGGCTCGACCGGCGCCGAGGCGATCCACAACACCCTCGACCTCGTCCGGCTCTGCGACGAGCTCGGCTACCACCGCTACTGGCTGGCCGAGCACCACGGCACGCCGATGCTCGCCTGCGCGAGCCCCGAGGCGCTGATCGGCCCGGCCGCGATCCAGACCTCGCGGATCCGCGTCGGCAGCGGCGGCGTGATGCTGCCGCATTACAGCCCGGTCAAGGTCGCCGAGACGTTCTCGATCCTCGCCGCGCTGGCGCCCGGCCGGATCGACCTCGGCCTGGGCCGCGCGCCCGGCACCGACCAGATCACCGCGCTGGCGCTGCAGCGCAACCGCCGCGCTCCCGCCCCCGACGACTTCCCTCAGCAGCTAGTCGAGCTCCTCGCCTTGCTCGAGGACGACATGCCGGCCGACCATCCCTTCGCGCGGCTCGCCGCCGTCCTGCCGGGCTTGCCCGAGAAGCCGTCGCCCTGGCTGCTCGGCTCCTCGCCGCAGAGCGCGATCTGGGCGGCCGAGCTCGGGCTTCCCTACTCGTTCGCCGACTTCATAAATCCCGAGGGCGCGGCGATCGCCGCCGACTACCGGTCGCGGTTCGTCGAGTCCGGCCGCGCACCGGCGCCCACGCTCTCCGTCGGCGTGGTCGCCCTCTGCGCCGAGACCGACGACGAGGCGGAGCGCCTCGCCACCAGCCACAAGATGGCCTTCTCGCTGCTCCGCCGCGGCCAGCTGATCAAGGTGCCGCCCGTCGACGAGGCCGTCCGCTACTGGGAGAGCCGCGGCCCGTCGAAGAGCTCGCGCCGTGTGATCGTCGGCTCGCCCTCGACCGTGCGCGCCGGCCTCGAGGCGGTCGCCCGGGAGTACCAGGCCGAGGAGGTCGTGCTCCTTACGATCGCCTTTGAGCACGAGGCGCGCCGGCGCTCCTACGAGCTGATCGCCGAGGAGTTCGGACTCGCCCGAGACACCGCAGGGAGCGACGTGGCGCTGCCGCGCGCGGGCTAGTCCTTGCGCTGCTCCTTCGCCCTGGCGGCGGCGTCCGCCAGGCGCTCGCTCTCGTCCGCGGCGGCCAGGGCGGCGTCGCGTTCCTGGAGCGCGGCGCTGGTCGCCTCGAGCTGACCCACGCGGTCGCGCTCGGCGCGTTCCTCCGCGCCAGCCTCGCTGCGCGCCGCGTCCCGGCGGGCGGACTGCCGCCGCCTGTTCGCGGTCTTCGCCGCGCCGCTCTTGCGTGAATTCCGGGTGCGCTGCGCCTCCTCTTGCCGCTGCTCGGCCTTGGACTCCGCGTGCCGGCTGCGCTTCCGGGCCTCCTGCTCGCGCTCTCCTGCGCGTTCCTCGGCCCGCTGCCTCTTCGCATCGGCCTCGCCGCGCAGCCGGATGGCCCGCGCGCGCTCGTCCGCGGCCGTGTGTCGCCGGGCGGCGTCGTCGCGCAACGCGTCGTCGCCCATGAGCGCCCCTACCACCGCGCGTACTGTGGCGTCGGCCCGGTCCACGGCGAGCTTGGCCACCGGCGCCGAGCCCCGATCGCCCGCCAGGCGAAGGGTCGTGTCGATCGGCAGTCGCGCCAGCGCGAGCGCGCCACCGAACGCCAGCCTCGAGATTGTTCGCATCGTCATTGGTCCTCCTCGGGGTCGATCTCCGTGGCCCGGGCCTCGGAGCGCCGCGCCTCCTGCTCGAGCCGGGTGGCGTCCTTCGCCTCCTCCACCTGTCGCAGCTCGGCCTGCTCGACCGAGCGCTCCGCGGCAGCTTCCTCGGCCTCGCGGCCGGCCTCTGCGTCGGCGGTCTCCCTCTGCGCCCGGAGGTCGGCGTCCCGCTCGGTCTCCCGTCGGTCCTGCTCCGCCGCCTGCTCGCGATCCTGCCGCTCGGTCTCGGCGCGCGTGCGCGCGAGCTCGGCCTCGGTCTCGGTTTGCTGCCGCGCGACCTCGGCCTGCGCCTCGCGCCGGTCGGCCTCCTGCGCCCGCTCGGCGGCCTCGCGGTCCGCGTCGGCCTGTGCCTCCTGCAGCCGGCCTTCGCGCGCCAGCTGGTCGTCGTCCATCACCGTGCCGGCGACCTTCTTGGCCGCGCCGACGGCCTTGCCGACGAGACCGCCGGCCGTCCTTTCCCGGTTGTCAGGGTCAGTCATGTCCACCTCTCTGTCCGCAGGTTTCCTGGGCGCCGCGAGCCTTCAGCGAGTCCGAGCGCCGGGAGGACCCCTTTCCCCGGGGAGGGCAGAATTCGAACCCTCCGCTGTTGTCCGCTTTACACGTCCTCTCGTGGAACCTCGCCGGCCGGGTCGAGCGCCAGCCGGAGCAGGCCGCGGTGCTCGCCGCCGCGAAGTGGGACGTCGTATGCCTCCAGGAGGTCACGCCCGGCACGCTGCGGCCCTGGAACGACGCCCTGCGCGACCTTGGGCTGACCTGGGTCGTCAGCTCGATGGACGACTGGCTGCCGGGGGAGCCGCCGCCCGACGACCGCCGCCTCGGCGTGCTTACCGCCGGCCGCGAGCCGCTCGAGGCGATCGCCTCCGCCCACATTCCCTGGCCCGAGCGGCTCCTCTCCGTGCGTGTGCACGGCGAGTTCGTCGTCCACAACCTCCACTCGCCGATCTCACAGAGGGCGAACCACGTGAAGATCCGGACCCATAGGGCTCTGGCCGCCTACCTTGCGCGCAAGCGAGAGCTGCCGCAGCTCGTGGTCGGCGACTTCAACACGCCCCGCCGCGAGAAGGCCGACGGCACCACATGGAGCTTCGCGCGCGATTCCCGCGGCCGGTTGCGGCTCGACCGCGGCGCGCCGTGGGAGGAGGCCGAGCTGGCGGTGCTGCGCGGCCTCGAGCCGCACGGCTACCGGGACGTCTTCCGCGCGATCCACGGCTACGCGCGAGACGAGATCAGCTGGAGTGCCGGCCGCAGCCGTTACCGGCTGGACCACGTGGTGGCGTCGCGCGAATGGGAGCTGATGGGCTGCGGCTACCTGCACGAGCCGCGCGAGGCCGGCCTGTCCGATCACTCTCCGATGTGGGCGGAGCTAGCGCTTCGGTAGCGCCCTGGCGCGGCGGGCCATTCCCTTCCACGGATCGCCCTCCGACTCGACGCGCTTGCCGATCGTCTTGACCGTCCAGCGGTCGGCTCGCAGCTTGCCGTCGGAGAGCTCTTCCCAGTGGATCGGCACCGCCACCGGCGCCTTGGGCTTCGCCCGCGTCGAGTAGGGCACGACCGCGTGCTGCGCGTAGGCGTTGCGGTTCACGTCGACGTAGATCTTGTCCTCGCGGTTGGCCTTCAGGTACTCGAGGGTCAGCTTCTTCGGGTTGTCCTCGACCATCTGCTGGGCGAGCGACTTGGCGAACCGGTGCACGTCGGTGAAGCCCGGCCCTCGCCGCAGCGGGCAGACCACGTGGATGCCGCGCGAGCCGGTGGTCATCGCGTAGGTGCTGAGCCCCGCGTCGCGCAGCCGCTCGCCGGCGTCGCGGGCGGCTGCGCGCACGTCGGGGAAGCCGCCCTCCTTGGAGGGATCGAAGTCGATGATCAGGATGTGGGGCTTGCGGGGCTCGTCGGCCTTCGACAGCCAGCCGTGGATGGCCACGACGTTCTGTCCCGCGAGGTACGCCAGCGATGGCGCGTCATCGGCCAGGGCGTGCGTGATCTTCCCGCCCCGCTTGGGGAGGGTCTTCCGCTTCACCCAGTCGGGGAAGTAGTCCGGTACGGCCTTCATGAAGAACCCGTGCTCGCCGACCCCGTTGGGGAACGCCTGCAGCGCCAGCGGCCGGTCCGAGACGTAGGGCAGCATCACCGGCGCCACGCGCTCGTAGTGGCGGGCCAGGTCGAGCTTCGTGACTCCCGCCTCCGGGAACAGGACCTTCTCCTGGTGGGTCACCCGGACCGTCCGGCGGCCGATCTTGAGCTCGTCCGTCACGTCGCCAAGCTAGCTCTTCCCGATCGCCACCTTCTGCCTCCTCCACGGCAAGTGGCAGGACGGCTCGAGCTGGGACCTGCTCGCACAGCCGCTGCGCGAGCGCGGTCACGACGTTCCGGCCGAGGACGGGCGCGGGGTCAGCATCTGGGACCCCGACGCGGCGGTCGCCGCGATGTACGGACGACTTCCGCGCGAGCTCGCCGTGTCGGTCGCGGCGGCTCTACACCCAGGCGTGAGCGCGCCTGGCGCGTATCCGCTCACGCGCCATCCCGACGTCGCGGCGGCGCTCGTGTACGCCACCGAGGACGAGTTCTTCGAGCCCGAGTGGGAGCGCCAGGTCGCGTGGAAGGTCCTCGGCGTCGAGGCGATCGAGATCCCCGGCGGGCACTTCCCG
>JBJMLJ010000337.1:0-3076 GCA_045805365.1 Thermoleophilaceae bacterium | reverse complement strand
CTCCTCCTCCGTGCGGAAGAACGCCCACCAGCCCAGCTTGCCGTCTCGGAGCCTGGCGGCCATCCACATCGTCTGCTCGACCTCGGAATCGGCGAGCGTCGCCGTCAACCGCGACTTCGCCACGGCGCGGTCGTCCGACCCGCGCATATCGAGCACCTCCCAGTGTGGATCCTGGAAGGCGCCCAGCACCCGCTCCCACCAGGCACGCACGCCGGCGTGGCCGCGGAACGTGCGCCCTTCGGCCTCCGCGACCAACGATGTGAACTCGACGTCCTCGGCCGTCCGCCCCAGGAAGCCCTCCAGGTCCCCGGAGTTGAGTGCCTCCGCCATCGCTCGCACCTCAGCAGTCACCTGCGACATCGCCCGCCCACTATATGAACGCACCGGGTACGCCCCAGCCGCGATGATGCCCGCCATGAAGTCGCACACCGTCTACAAGACCTTCAACACCGACGAGCGGCGCGAGTTCGTCCGCATAACCGATGACGTCCAGGCGGCCGTCGACGAGGCCGGGATCGCCGAGGGGATGGTGCTCGTGTCGGCGATGCACATCACGGCGGGCGTCTGGGTCAACGACGACGAGCCCGGCATCCAGGAGGACGCGCTCGAGTGGCTCGACAAGCTGGCCCCGCCGAGCTGGAAGCCGCGCGCGAACGACGTGGCCGAGCAGCTGCTCCCCGATCCGGGCGACTACCGCCATCACCGCGGCGGCGAGGACAACGGCGACGCCCACCTCAAGAACCTGCTCGTCCACCACCAGGTGATCCTTCCCGTGACCGACGGCCGGCTGGACCTGGGGCCCTGGCAGGCGGTCTTCTACACCGAGTTCGACGGCCGGCGGAACAAGCGGCTCGTGATCAAGGTGCTCGGGGAGTAGCTGGGCGCGTAGACCGCGAACCTCAGGAGTAGACCTCCGGGTTGGCGCAGTGCGGCATCCGCTCACCGGCGAGGGCCGCGAGCAGGTTGTCCACCGCGAGCTCGGCCATGGCCTCGCGGGTTGCGTGGGTGGCGGATCCCAGGTGCGGAACGACGGTCAGGTTCGGCGCCTCCAGCAGCGGATCGTCGGCGGGCAGCGGCTCCGGGTCCGTGACGTCGAGGGCCGCGCCGGCGATCCGGCCTTCGCGCAGCGCGCGGCCCAGGGCTTCCTTGTCGACGATCTGCCCGCGGGCGGTATTGACCAGGTAGGCGGTCGGCTTCATGCGCGCCAGGGCCTCCTCGCCGATCATCCCGCGGGTCTCGTCGTTGAGCGGCACGTGGAGGGTCACGAAGTCGGAGCGCTCGAGCAGCTCCTCGAGCGGGGTCTCGCGCGTGTGCAGCACCTCGCAGCCGAAGCCCTCTACGCGCCGCCCCACTGCTTGGCCGATGCGGCCGTAGCCCACGATTCCGACGGTCGCGTGGTGCAGGTCATGGCCGATCAGGAACTCGGGTTCCCAGGTCAGCCACTCGCCCCGCCGAACCACGGCGTCGCTCTCGACGACCCGCCGCGCCGCGGCCAGCATCAGGGCGACCGCCATGTCCGCCGTGCTGTCGGTCAGCACGCCGGGCGTGTTGCCCACCGGGATCCCCCGCGCCGTGGCGGCCGCGAGGTCGACGTTGTCGACCCCGACCGCGTAGTTCGAGATCGCCCGCATGTTCGGGCAGGCCTCCATGAGCTCGGCGTCGATCCGGTCGGTGAGGAGCGACAGGAGGCCCTCGGCGTCCGTGGTGCGCCGGAGCAGCTCATCGCGCGGCGGGGAGGTTCGCTCGGGCCAGATTTCGGTCTCGTGAGCGGCGCTCAGCCGGTCGAGCGCCGTGCCCGGGAGCCGATTGCTGACGAAGACCCGCGCCATCGGGACGCACGATAATCCCGCCGTGGACCTCGCCGCCAAGCTCCAGCTGAGACCGGGTACGTCGATCCGGGTGGTTGGCCCGCCGCCCGGCCTCGATCTGGGTCTTCCGGCGGAGGCCGACGCCGAGGCGCTGCTGGTGTTTGTTCGCGACCGGGGCGAGCTGGAGCAGCAGATCGGCGCCCTAGCCGAAGCGGCCGGCCGCGACGCCCTGACCTGGGTGGCGTATCCCAAGGCCGGCCAGCTCGGAACCGATCTCAGCCGCAACCTCGTGGTCGAGGCCTTCCCGGCTCGAGGCGCGCGAACGGTGCGAGCGATTTCGATCGACGAGACCTGGTCGGCGCTGCGGCTGCGTCCGGCCTGACGCGGCGGTTACCCCGGACTACTTGGGCGCGACCCGCTCGAGCCCCTCGGTGGGGGCCTTCGTGAGGTGCTCCTTGACCTTGTCCTGCACCGGACCGCGAAGGAGCATCCCGAGCACGCGACCGGGGTCGCTCTCGAGCGCGTAGGTGGCCCGGGTCCGCCCGTCGCCGAGGTCCTCGAACTCCCAGCGGCCCTTGGCCCACTTGGCGTCGCCCTCCTCCTGCTCCCAGCTGAGCCCGTTGGGCGGGTCGTAGCTGAAGCGGAGCGTCGACTTCGCCTTCTTGACGATCACGTCGTTGGTCGTCTCGACGAGCAGCGGCCGCCGCTCGTCGTCGCGCTCCAGCACCTCCACGTCGAGCAGCGTCTCCTGCCAATCGGGAGCGCCCTCGATGTCCGCGGCCAGCTCGTAGCAACGGTCGACCGGGGCGTCGACCTCGACCGTGCGGCTGGCTTCAAGGACCATGCCGGGAGTCTTCCACAACCGCCTTCGCCGCCAGGTAGCCGGGCGCGCCCGTCACCGCGCCGCCGGGGTGGGCGCCGGAGCCCGCCAGGTAGAGGCCCTCGATCCCGCCGAAGCGGCGGCGGTCGATCCGGTTCTCGAAGAGCTGGCCCGGCAGCATCTCGCCGTGGAAGATGTGGCCGCCGGTGATGCCGAAGCGGGCCTCCAGCTCGCGCGGGCCGAGGGCGAGGCGGTCGACGATCCGGTCGGGCAGCTCGGGGCACGACTCGGCGAATTGGGCGATCGCGGCGACCGCTGCTGCCGAGGCGTCGGCGTCCGGCGGGAAGCACTGGCAGAACATCGACAGCACGTGCTTGCCGGGCGGCGCCAGCGAGTCGTCGACCGCGGTCTGGCTGGCCGCCTCGATCCAGGGCCGCGCCGCCGGGCG
>JBJMLJ010000336.1:0-1826 GCA_045805365.1 Thermoleophilaceae bacterium | reverse complement strand
GTCCGGGCCGTACAGCTTGGCGCCCGGCACGCCGGCCGCCAGGTCCTTGCCCATCTGCACGCCGTTGGTCTCGACGACCTGGCTGTCGGCGACGCAGTCGGGGTGCTTGCCGTTGATCTTGGAGGCAAGCGAGCGGTAGTTCGCGGCCTTCTTGTCGAAGCCGTCGTTACCGAGGACCTTCAGGCCGTTCGTCTTGGCCGCGTTCTCGATGTTCTTGCCGAGACCGGCGCCGTAGACCTCCTTGTCGTTGACGATGTAGATCGTCTTGCAGCCGTCGGCCTTCATCTGCGTGGCGATCGCCGCACCCTGGATCGTGTCGCGCGGGACGACGCGGAGGTAGGTGCGCTTGCCGGTCGGGTAGTACTTGTCCGGCTCGCCCGGCGCGGTGCCCGGCTCCTTCTTCGTCAGGCCGACGGCCGTGTTGGCCGGGCTCACCTGTGGGATATCTCCCTGGTTGAGGATCGGGATCGAGATAGCGCTGGCGCCGGAGTTGTACTCGCCGATGTAGGCGATCGTGCTCTTGTCGCGAGCCGCCTTACGGGCGTTCGACGAGGTCGGCGCGGCGTCCCACTGGCCCGCCGCGGCCGTCGAGTCGTCGAGCTTGACGTACTTGACCTTGAACTTCCCGGCCTTTCCGCCCCGCTCCTTCAGTGCGAGCGCGGCGCCCTGCTCGATCGGGATCGCCTGCACCCGGCTCGCGCCCTGGCGGGGGAGGCTTGAGTAGACCGTCAGGGTGCTGCCCGAGGCTGTGTGCCCGCCTCCGCCGCCGCCTCCGCCGCAGCCGGCTCCGACGAGCACGGCCAAGCCGAGGAGGCAGCTCATGGCTGCCAGCGAACGTACGCGCAAGATGTCCCTCCTAGATTTGACTCCTGCCTGCGGCGCGCATCCTAGTCCTAAGCCGCGACGAGGACAATCAGCGCAATCTGCGGTCCATATGCGCTTAACGCGCGGTACGCAGAGAGGGCGGTGCCAGTTCGGCCTCGAGGTCCGGGCGGTGGGCCTGGACCCAGACGACCGCGCCCAGTACGGCCGCCCCGCCCAGCAGCTGTACCGCGGTCAGCCGCTCGCCGAGGATGATCCAGGCGAACAGCGCCGCCAGCACCGGCTCGAGGGTCGCCACCACCGCGGCGCGCGGCGCGGGAATGTGGCGCAGCGCGGCGACCAGGCAGATGAAGGGGAGCAGCGTGCCCACGACGATCACCCCCGCCGCCAGCAGCAGGTCGCCGACCGAGGCGAGCCGGCCGAACGGGAACTGCCACCAGGGCGCCACCAGCGCCCAGAAGAGGGTGGCGAAGCCGAAGGTCCAGAACAGGGTCGTGACCGGCTCGTGGCTCCGCCCCGCCCGCTCCGAGCCGACCATGTAGATGGCGAACGTGAGCATGGCGCCGAAGGCGGCGGCGACTCCGACGCCGTCCAGCGAGCCGGCGTCGTAGGCACGGACGACGAAGAAGCAGCCGACGGCCGACAGTCCGACGGCCCCCCACAGCCCGCGGGCCAGCCGCCGGCCGTGCGCCAGGCGGAGCCAGACGAGCAGGAGCAGCGGCGCCAGGTACTGGATCGTCACCGCCACGCCGATCTGGAGCCTGTCGATCGCTAGGAAGTAGGTGGCGTGCACCCCAGCGAGCCCGACCACGCCGAGCAACGAGATCGAGGGCAACTCTCTTCGGTCGACACGCAGGAGGGCGCGCCGGCGGACGGCCAGGGCCAGCGCCAGGATCAGCCACGACCCCGCCGAGCGGAGCTGGGCTAGCCGCACGGCGCCGACGCCGTCGTCGAGCAGCTCACGCGCCATCGTCCCGTTGAGCGCCCACATGGTCGCGCCCGCC
>JBJMLJ010000335.1:0-2612 GCA_045805365.1 Thermoleophilaceae bacterium | reverse complement strand
GGTCTCGACAGCTTCCAGGGCGCGTCCTTCCACTCGGCGCGCTGGGACCACGACCACGACCTGACCGGCGAGCGGGTGGCGGTGATCGGCACCGGCGCCTCCGCCGTGCAGTTCGTACCGCGGATCCAGCCGAAGCTGGGAAGGCTGCACGTGTTCCAGCGCACGCCGTCGTGGGTGATGCCCGATCCGGACCGCCGCGTCACCGACTTCGAGCGACGCCTGTTCCGGCGCGTGCCGGCCCTTCAGCGGGCGGTCCGGGCCGGCATCTACTTCGCCCACGAGACGACGGTCTTCGGCACCATCGTCGACCGGCGGCTGTCCAAGGGGATGGAGGCAATCGCGCGGCGGCACCTGAAGCAGCAGGTGACGGACCCCGTGCTGCGCGCCAAGCTCACGCCGAACTACATCCTCGGCTGCAAGCGGATCACGCTGTCGGACACGTACTACCCCGCGCTCGCGGCCGACAACGCCGAGGTCGTGACCGATTCGATCCGCGAGATCCGCGCCGGCTCGATCGTCACCGGCGACGGCCGGGAACGGGAGATCGACACGATCATCTTCGGGACGGGCTTCAAGGCGCTCGACAACCCCGGCTTCGAGCGCGTGCGCGGGCGCGACGGCGTCAGCCTCCAGGACGCCTGGAACGGGAGCCCGCGGGCCTACCTCGGCACGACGATCAAGGGCTTCCCCAACCTGTTCCTGCTCGTGGGGCCGAACAGCGCCGGCGGCTACAACTCGATCATCTTCACCACCGAGGCCCACGTGAACTACGTGATCCAGTGCCTGCGGGAGATGGAGGGGAGGCGGCTCCGCGCGGTCGAGGTGCGGCCCGAGGTCTACGAGTCGTTCAACCGCGAGACCGAGCGCCGGCTGAGCGCGAGCGTCTGGAACCGGGGCGGCTGCGCGAGCTGGTACCTGGACGCGAACGGCCGCAACGGGATCTGGTGGCCGGGCTTCACCTGGCAGCTCTGGCAGCGCACCCGCCGCTTCGAGCCCGGGGACTACGTGCTGACCGCGGCTTAGGGTCGGTCCGGGCCGGCGAAGCGCTCGCGCGCCGCGTTCGCCACCGGGCAGCGGCCCTCGTCGCGCCCGCACGCCTCCATGTCGCAGAGCCGGCACATCCAGCGAGTCGCGCCGGGGCCGCGCATCAGCCCCGGCAGCACGCGCGAGAGCATCTCCTCGAACTGCTCGCGCTCGCGCGTCGAGAGGGTCGAAAGGGCGCTCTCGAGGACCTCGCCCCGTGCGGCGGTCACGCGCCGGGCGGCCCGGCGGCCCGACGCGGTGAGGCGCACGGAGACCGAGCGGCCGTCCGCACCCGGGCCCCGCGTGACGTGGCCGGCGTCCTCGAGCCGGTCGACTAGCCTGACCGCGCCCGAGGGCGTCAGCCCGAGCACGCGCCGCAGCATGTCCACCGAGGGATCGTCCAGGAACTGGTCGAGCGCCGAGAGCGCGATCGCCGCCGTCTGCGACTGGCCGGCTGCGTCGCCGACCGCGTCAGACGTGCGATCGGCGACCGACAGCGACAGGGCGCCGAGCAGGTTGCCCGCCCGGCCGAGCTTCGTCGTGCTCACTCGAAGTCGTAGTCGAGCGTGAAGGAGGCCGTGCTCCCGTGCGGAGCCACGAACCCTCCCTGGCCGCGGAGCCCCTCCAGCCCGTCCGTGCCGGAGCCCGGCACCACGGAGAGGTCCGCGCGCGCCTCGGCGCCGTCGAACGTCCCGATGGTCTTCAGCACCACGCTCCCTGAGCGCTCGCCGATCTTCCCCTCGACGCGCTGGAGGCCGACGAAGTCCGCGGTCTTGTCCTCGCGGTAACACATCAGCCACTCGACAGAGCCCTCGCCGACGATGTCCCCGGAGAACGCCTGCTCGACGCTGGCCCGCGCGAGCCGCTCCCCGTACGGCTTCTCGTCCCAGGACTGGATCTTGAACTGGCCTTCGGCGTGGTCAGCCACGGTTTTCCTCCAACGGTTGTGTGACTCAGTCATATATCTACTACCACGGCCGCCGACGGTCAAACCGGGAGCTGGGAGCTAGGAGCTGGGGGCTAGGAGCTCGACCGCAGGATCGAGTCGAGCAGCCCGGGGAACCGCGCGTCGAGGTCCTCCCGGCGGAGGGTGTTGAGACGGGCGGTCCCCTCCTGGCGCTGGCGGATGACGCCGGCCTCGCGCAGGACCTTGAAGTGGTGCGTGCAGGTCGACTTGGTGACCGGCACGTCGAAGCTGGCGCAGGTCTGCTCGCGCTCGTTCGCCAGGGCGGCGACCATCTTCAGGCGGACCGGGTCGCTGAGGGCGTGGAGGACGGCGCTCAGCTCGAGCTCGTCGCGGTCCGGGTGGGCGATCTTCTCAGCGAGTTCCGGTGTCGTGGTCATGTCATTGTACGACGATCATCGTACTTCTGATACTGTACGGCATTCATCGTACTACGCGGGCCACGAGGAGGCCGGGTGAACGAGGACAAGGCACGTTTCGAGATGGATCCGGCCCGGACGCGGCGGCAGACCGCCGGCCTGGTCGCGCAGTACATCCACGAGCTCTCGCAGCGGCACGCCGAGGCGCGCGAGGGCGCGCCCCTGCAGGCGCCGCCCGCTGAGCACAACAACCCGGAAGGGGACTG
>JBJMLJ010000334.1:0-6012 GCA_045805365.1 Thermoleophilaceae bacterium | reverse complement strand
TCCCGGCCGACCGGCCGGCCCTTCGAGCGGACGAAGTCGTGCAGGCGCCGGCGAAGCGGGTCGTCGAGGGCGGCGAGACGTCCGATGTCGTCGCGTCGTGGGGTCACGGCCCTCATTCTATCGCTAATTACTGTTGACAAAAGAGTGGTCGGCGCGCTAAGGTTGGATCAATGACCGTTGTTTTTAGAAAGGAGCTCTGATGTCCACCATCGCCCTTCGCCGCCGGACCGCGCGGGGAGCCGAAGCAGCTAGGCGAGATTGGAGAGACGCGCGCGTCCAGGCGTTCGCGATCCTCTGGATCGGCTTCTCGGTCGCCCCGATCCTGTTCGGCCTCGACAAGTTCTTCGACGTACTGGTCGACTGGCCGAAGTACCTGGCGCCGTGGATCAACGACATCGCTCCGGGCAGCGCCAAGGACTTCATGCACGTCGTCGGCGGGGTGGAGATCGTGGCCGGCCTGGCCGTGGCCCTCAAGCCCCGTTACGGCGCCTACCTGGTGGCCGCGTGGCTCGGAGGGATCATCGTCAACCTGCTGAGCTACTCGGGCTACTACGACGTAGCGCTGCGCGACTTCGGCCTCCTGCTCGGCGCGCTCGCGCTCGCGCGGCTGGCCTCGGTCTACGACCCTCCCCTCCGCAGCCGATGAGCGCCGTACGGCAACTCAGGGATGCCGGGGTGTCGATCTGGCTCGACACGCTCTCCCGCGACCTGCTCGACAGCGGCCGGTTCGCTGGCTACGTGCGCGACTTCGGAGTCAGCGGCGTGACCTCGAACCCGACCATCTTCGAGCGCGCGCTGTCCGGCTCCGACAGCTATGACGACGAGCTGAGCTCGCCCTCCGTGGCGAGCTCGGCTCGGCTCGCCTTCTTCGATCTGGCGCTGGCGGACGTTCGCCGAGCCGCCGAACTGCTCCTGCCGGCGTACGAGGCGAGCGCCGGGGTCGATGGTTACGTCTCCTTCCAGACCACGCCCGAGCTCTCGCACGACGCGGACGGCATGGTCGACCAGGCCCTCGCTCTCTGGAGGCGGCTCGACCGCCGGAACGTGATGATCAAGGTGCCCGGGACGACCGCCGGGGTGACGGCGCTCCAGGAGCTGACCGTTCTAGGCGTGAACGTCAACGTCACCCTGCTCTTCTCGGTCGAGCGCTACGAGCGCGTGATCGACGCGTACATGCGCGGGCTCGAGCGCAGGCAGGCGAAGCGGCTGCCGCTCTCCGGCATCGCCTCCGTCGCCTCGTTCTTCGTCTCGCGGATCGACGCGAAGGTCGATCCCCTCCTCCCGGCGGGGTCGCACCTCCGCGGCCGGGTGGCGATCGCCGACGCCAGGCGCGCCTACGCGCTCCAGCGGCGGTCGCTCGCGGGCGAGCGCTGGCTGCGCCTGGAGGCCGGCGGGGCCCGCCCGCAGCGTCCCCTGTGGGCGAGCACGGGCACGAAGGACCCGTCCTACCCGGACGTCCTCTACGTGGAGGAGCTCGTGACCCCCGGCGCCATCAACACGATGCCCGCGTCGACGCTCGAGGCCTTCGCCGACCACGGGGAGGTGCACGTCGCGCCCACGGCGGGCTTCGAGGCCGTTCTCGCCGATGCCTCCCGGGCGGGCGTGGACGTCGAGGCCGTGGCCAGGGAGCTCGAGCGCGAGGGGATCGCTGCCTTCCAGGGCTCGTACGAGCGGCTGCTGGAGCGGATCGCGGACTCAACCGGCCGGCGCGATCGTCCGATCAAGGATGGGTGGCCCCGCGCCGACCTACCCGTGCCCGCTGGGGCGCCTGGCTCGTCGCCGCGCTGACGCTGGTCGTCCCCGCCTCAGCCCACGCGGCGACCTACGCCCCTCCCGCCGGCCACGTATTCAACTCGGGCGTGGGCGGGTACGACCCCGGCTCGCCCGAGGCCTTCGGCCGCCAGGCCGGCAAGCACCCGGCCGTCTACCAGTACTTCATCGAGTGGCGCGCCCGCCGGCCGGACGTCCACTGGCTGGAGGGCCTGCTCCAGAACACCCAGCGGGCGAGGTCGCGGGTCATGCTCAGCGTGTCCACGAAGACCACTCGGCTGAGCCCGCGTTCGATCGCAAGCGGCGACGGCGACGGCTTCCTGCTCGCCCTCAACCGCCTGCTCACCGAGCACGGCAACCCGACCTACCTTCGCCTCCTGTCCGAGATGAACAACGGCAGCAACCCCTACTCGGCCTACACGCTGGGCGGCCGCTCGCGCGGCCGCGCCTACAGCACGGCCCAGTTCAAGCGCGCCTGGCGCCGCGCGGTGCTCGTCATTCGGGGCGGCGCCGTGGCCACCCTCGACCGCAAGCTGGCGCGGCTGCACATGCCTCCGGTCCGCACCGGCGAGGACGCGCTCGGCCGGCCCAAGGTGGCCTTCGTATGGGTTCCGCTCGCCTACGGCAATCCCGAGATCGCGCGTAACCACCCGAAGCACTGGTGGCCCGGCTCGCGCTACGTCGACTGGGTGGGGACGACCTGGTATTCGCCCTACCTGGCGGTCCGCGCGATCGACAGCTTCTACCGCTACCCGCTCTGGCGCCGCAAGCCGTTCGCCTTCGGTGAGTACGGGGTCTGGGGCGCCGAGAGCCCGCGCTTCCTCAAGCTCTTCTTCGGCTTCGTCCGCAGCCACCGCCGGGTCAAGCTGATCTCCTACTACCAGTCCGCGAACCTCGAGCGCGAGTTCC
Source organism: Thermoleophilaceae bacterium (assembly GCA_045805365.1). Taxonomy (GTDB): domain Bacteria; phylum Actinomycetota; class Thermoleophilia; order Solirubrobacterales; family Thermoleophilaceae; genus DASXBA01. Next base: position 3,333 of record JBJMLJ010000334.1, on the reverse strand, counting down.
GACTCTCGAGCCATCCGCGCTCGCGCTCGCTGCTGCGGCGGCTGCTCCGCTCGCCGCGCTTCCTCGGCTACGCGCCCGAGTTCCGCTAGCCCCCGCTTACCGCGATCGCGGAGAGGACGTGAACGTGACGGCGTTGCTCCACGGGTCGCGGAGCAGCAGCCCGCCGTCGACCTCCTCGGCCTCGATGCCCGCGGCCTCGACGCGGGACCGGAGCGCCGCCAGGGCGTCCTCGTCCAGCACCACGGTCCAGTAGCGAAGCCCGACGGCGTCGGGCGGAGCGGGCCCGACTCCCTCGCCGCGCCAGGTGTTGAAGGCGAGGTGGTGGTGGTAGCCGCCCCCGGAGACGAAGGCGGCGGTCGGGAAGTGGGTCATGACGTCGAAGCCGATCACGTCGCGGTAGAAGGCGAGGCCGCGGTCGACGTCGCCCACGTGGAGGTGCACGTGGCCGACCACGAGCCCCGGGTCGGCGCCCGGCGGCGGCTCGTCGCCCTCGACCTCGCCGAGCAGGCCCCGCATGTCGAGCGGCGCCGGGCCGATGGTCTTCGGGTCGCTGAGGTCGCCCCAGCGCTCGCGGCCGCGGTCGGCGGCGAGCTCGATCCCGTTGCCGTCCGGATCGGACAGGTAGATCGCCTCCGAGATGCCGTGGTCGGAAGCGCCGCTGATCGGCGTGCGCGTCACGAGCAGCCGCTGCGCCGCCCGCGCCAGCTCATGGCGCGACGGGTGGAGCAATGCGTAGTGGTAGAGCCCGGCGTGGCGGCCCGCGGGATGCGCGTCCGGGTGCTCCTCGAGGAAGAGCAGGTCCTCCTCCCCGGCACCCATCACCGCGGTCCCGTTCTCGCGGCGGTGGACCCTGAGCCCGATCGAGTCCTCGTAGAACGGGACCGAGCGGTCGAGGTCCGTGACCGAGAGGTGGACGGGCCCGAGGCGGAGGTTTGCCGGAAGCGATTCGGCCATCCCGTCAATCATGGCAACCGGCGCCTCGCTCGCCCTGAATGCGCAATCCTTGGTCGCGGCAGGGAGCGTTGCGGGGACGTATTCGACAGAGACTGGCCATCTCGAGTGGGTTCGCGGCGGTCGTCGCGGCCGCGCTCGCGCTGCCCGGCGTCTCGAGCGGCCTGCCGGTCGACTACACGAAGCCGGCCGCGCGCGACACCGAGCCGCTCGTCCTGACCGGCGCGCAGCTCGGCACCTGGAGCGCGCCCTCCAACGTCACCGCGAAGGCGCCGCTCACCGACCTTAAGGACTGCCAGTCCTTCGACGAGAAGTGCAAGCACAATAACTACGCGCAGCCCGAGGTCGACTCGCAGAAGGTGGCGCCGCAGCAGGGCACCCCGACCGACCGCCTGCTCGGCTACCGCTGGAACGCCAGGAGAAAGCGCTTCGAGCAGATCCCCTTCCAGGTCGACGAGGTCTTCACCCGCTACCTCGACAACTCGGCCTCAGGCTTCTCCGTCTACTCCGGCGAGGACCAGCACACGACCTACGCCTTCGACCGCGAGGGCTTCCGCTACACGAAGAGCGACCCCTCCAACCCATGCCTGGCGAGGCCGGACTCGCCGGTCGCCCGCGACCCCGTCCAAGGGCTCGACGACAACGACGAGCTGGCCTTCATGGCCGGCGACGCCGGGCCCGCGGCGCCGGCCGGCGCGGCGCTGCCGAAGGGGGTCGAGGGCGAGAAGACGGTCCGCCTGCTCGACCCGACCCGCGCCGGCGACGACCCACGCTACGTCTACGTGATGAAGGCCGGCGGCGGGGGCCCGAAGCCCGCCTTCACCGCGCGGAACGGCTACGTCCACTACAAGCGCGACGCGAACGCCGACTACTTCGAGAAGTCCGAGTCGAGCTACGACGGCTACGGCAACGCCGCGCGCGGCCCGGTCTGCGACGCCAAGGGCCACGTGATCGCCCCGAATGAGCGCCGTCGGCCGCGCGACTACGCGACGGTCAAGACCGACCGCTACGCGTTCCGCTACGACGGCCGCTGGCTGATGACCCAGATCCACATCTCGCCGAACGGCGGCCGCAGCTTCGGCCCCGACCTGGTCGACCGCTGGAAGGCGCGGGCGTTCCAGCAGGACCCGAGCTCGAACACGCCCTGCTGCGGCTACGAGGAGGAGGACACCAACTGGGGCGGCTCCAGCACGCTGATGGGCGAGCGCGTCGGCCCGGTGCGGGCGATCCGCGAGACCTGGGGCGCCGACTCCGGCACCAATGTGGTCCGGCGCGAGACCTTCTACCGCGACGAGGTCCGCCAGAAGAGCTGGCTGCGAGTGCACGTGATCCCGCCGCTCGACGGCATCTACGCGCAGTGGGACTTCAACGCGGGGCGGATGAACCGCTACTACAGCTCCCAGAAGCCGTCGGGCGTGACCGTCGACGGCTCGAACGACGAGGCGCTCGGCAACCTCGACGATCCCTGCAATCGGAATTACGACTCGAACGACACGAGCCAGCTCGACCAGACCTACCGCCAGGCCTACAGCAAGCTGCCGGCGGTCTGCGACCCGTCGAAGGACCCCTACCACCAGAGCATCGACGTGACCGATCCGAGCCTGGGCGAGCTGAACGCCTCGCTCCAGTGGAACGTGACCGCGGGCCCGTTCGGCTCGATCGTCGACCGCTACCAGGTCGACAAGGTGACCGACCTGACCCCGGGCGGCGTCGCCCAGTCGCTGGCCGCGGTCCCCTACTACCGCGACGACTCGTGCTTCGACGACGGCACCGGGACCGACCCGGGGCCGCGCGTCAAGCTGCGCTCGGACTCAGAGCCGCGCACCTACACCGCGGCCGACGGCTCGACGAAGCCGCGCAAGTGCTGGCACCCCTCGGACGGCATCCCCGACGGCAGCCAGCGCTACTTCCAGGGCGACATCGGCACCCATGGCCTCCACATCCTCTTCCAGGTCGACTCCGACAACGCCCGGCAGACGGTCCCGGTCGACGAGATCGTGGCCGAGCAGCGCATGGTGATGCTGCCCGGCCAGCGCGGCGCCGAGGCGGGCGAGGCCTACGGCCGCGGCTTCGAGAAGCCGCTGGTGGCCGTCGTCGACCCGGCGCCCTAGCCCCGCTCGACTCGAACGTCCGAATCTGCGCCTATAGGCCTCAGTCCGGGACGTTCAGCGCGCGGCTGGGCCGGGTTTTGCCCCGCCGCGGCCCGGATAGCCGGGTCGTATGAACACACGAACGCTTGGAACCGGAGATGCCGCGCTCGAGGTCTCCGCTCAGGGCCTTGGGTGCATGGGAATGTCGGAGTTCTACGGCTCCGCCGACGAGGACGAGGCGATCGCGACGATCCGGCGCGCTCTCGACCTCGGGATCGACTTCATCGACACG
>JBJMLJ010000333.1:0-6424 GCA_045805365.1 Thermoleophilaceae bacterium | reverse complement strand
TGCGTTCCGGCGCCGGCACTGGGAGGCCGTGAGCGGATTCGACGAGCGCCTCGAGCGCGACGCCGACCATGATTTCTGGACCCGCCTGGTGAGCGCGGGCGCGCGAGTGCGGCGAGTACCGGGCGATCATTTCTTTCACCGCCGGCCGACCGCCGCGAGCGACGCGGCCGTCGTCACGCAGTTCGCGGATCGGACCTAACCGCTCTCTTTGAGGCTTCCGAGTCCTTGACCGTAAAGGAGCCTTGCCATGAGCTGCTGCCCGTCGGCACTTGGATAGCAGCAGGGATCCTTGGTCATCAGACCGGCCTTGTAGGCGTCACCGGTCCCCTTTGGGCCGTTGAAAGCGCGCACCACGTCTATGCATTTACCGGCGCCATTCCGCATCGCATCGCAGACCGTCTTTCTCTCGGTCGTCGCTTGGTAGAGAGCGACGTCTCCGGTGACGAACGAAGGGAATGCGTCACCGGCACCGGGATATCCGTTCGGAAGGCTTATCGCCCGGATCAGTGTCGAGCGGGCGACCAGCCGGCGAACGGCCGCCACCGTGGCGCCGAAGTTACGATCGAACTGGCGAAGCAGCGGCTGATAGCAGGCTTGTCCCTTGCATCGGCCCGCCTGAAGATTCTCATCGCCTGGGTTGAGATCTGCGCCACCGATTCCGAGCAGGACGATCTGAGCGCTGCGCAGGTCCCGTTGGGTTGTCGGGTCTGATTGGACGTCGTTGAGTAGCTGCTCACTGGTCTTACCGTCGGCCGCGAGGTTGGTGACACCAACCCTCAACCCCAATCTTTGCTGCACCAGCATCGCGTGGCCGACCCAGCCCTGCCCGGTCGAGTCGCCTAAGCCGGTCGTATCGGAGTCGCCTAGGGCGACAAGTGTCACCGCACGCTTTCCCCCGGACTGGCCCGTGTTGGTCGAGCTGTGTGTCGTGGACTGGCCAGACCCACCGCAGCCGGCAACTGCGACCAAACCAACGACCACCAACAACCGGCTGCCTAGTGGGGCAAAGCCAGACCATTCCACGGCGGCAGCGTAGCCTGATTGCGCAGCGGCCCAGGGATTTCCCAAGCAGCCGCGAATGCGGCCGGCACGTGGCCCGTTGAGCCGGCCTATTGAGTCAACGGCTCGGCCTCGGACTCGCTCGAGATCATGGCGATGGCTTCCTGCGCGTCCGAGCGGACTGGGAGGCGAACTCGGCGATGCGGCGCCGGACCTCTCTCAGCTTGCGGGCGCGCTCACGGTCGCTGCGCGCGCGCTTGCTAACGTCCGGGCGCGGCGTTTTCCGGCGCGGGCTAATAGCCCCGGTCGATCCATTTGAGCCAGGCTTCCCTGGCGGCCATCTGCTCCTCGGCGGCCTCGAGCGCCGTGAACGCGGGCAACTCCTCGAACGACCCCCGCGCGGACTCGTAGCGGTCAGAGCAATTCGCCCGCCGGCGGCGGGCGCCATCTAGCCGTGCCACAGCAACGGCTCGCGTGTCATCGCGGTGGTGGATAGCTCTCCTCGTCCCTCATATCGGGTCGCGCGAAAGGAGAGGGTGCCCAGCGAGCGACTTGCCCTCCGACCGTAGCAGTCGCTGCTCAAGCAGGACCGCCGGCGACGTGGACATGGGACGATCTGCCGATGAACGGCGGCCGCATACCGATCCGCTTCGGTCGCTGGAAGCCGCTACTCGTCTTGATCGGCTGGACGCCCAGCCGGTCCTACCTCGACGTTGATCCGGATCGCGTCGGCGTCCGCATGAGCTGGGGCTTTCACGCCGACCTGCCGCGGCGATCGATTCAGTCAGTGCGTCGCGTCGGCAACGCAGTCACGAGCATCGGCGTTCACGGTTGGCGTGGCCGCTGGCTCGTAAACGGCGCCTTCGGGCCGCTCGTCGCTCTCGAGATCGATCCGCCGGTGCCTGCGCGCGCTTGCGGGATCCCGATCCGGTTGCGCGAGCTGCTCGTGTCGGTCGAAGACCCGGACACGGTCGTCTCAAAGCTGAGCCCCGGGGGAGTGGGCGCCGCGGAGGGCTCGTCCAGCCCCACGCGACGGACCTGGATGTAAACAGTGGAAACCAAGCTGCCCGGCGGAGAAGCGGTTACGCTGGTCACACGGGCCTAGTAGGCCGCTCCTGCTGAAGCACTCGCGCAGGCAGCCGCCCTGGCAAAGGATTGCCTCTCCGGTTTCCTCACGGGACGTTCCGTCCGAGCGACAGAAACGCCGTCTGCAAGAAACATGAGGAGACACCATGCAAGTAGTCATTCGTACCTACACCGGCCAGGGCGAGGCGGAGCTCTCCGACGCGATGGAGCAGCGCGAGGAAGACGTGAAGGAGCTGATCAGCGGCGTCCCCGGTTTCGTCAGCTACGCGGCCTTTCGCGGAGACGACGGCTTCATGACCGTGACTGCTTGCCAGGACAAGGCCGGCGCCGACGAGTCATCGACTCGTGCCGCCGCCTGGGTCAAGGAAAACGTGAGCACGGCGGTCGACCCGCCCGAGGTCACCCAGGGAAGCACGTTCCTCCAGTTCTGAGCAACATCACATAGACGGCAGGGCGGGGGCGGTCGCGAGGCCGCCTCTCCCGTCTTACAGAGCTGGGTCGGAGCGCTCCCCGCTCCGTCGTGCGAGCAGGTCGAGGTCAGCGCGCTCGATCAGGCTGTCCCGGCCGTCCTCGTCACACAACTCTGCCACGCCGAAGCTGATCGATCCCGGCACCTCGGCGGTCCGCAATTCTCCCGCCAGGTCGCTCAAGCGGGCCCGCGTCTCCGGGATCGTGACTTCCGGGACCACGCAGAGAAACTCGTCACCGCCGAGACGCACGACGAGGTCATACGACCGAACGTGCTCGCGGAGCCCGTCGGCAACCTCTCGGAGCAACGTGTCCCCCGCGGCGTGGCCGAGCCCGTCGTTGACGGACTTGAGGCCATCTACGTCGACGAAGGCGGCCACCAGACCCGCGCCGGTGCGCCGGCAGCGGGCGATCTCGTTCTCGAGCTCGTGGAGCCCGACCCCGCGCCTGCGCGCCCCCGTGAGCTCGTCCCTTCCCGCCTCCTCCCGCTCGCGCCTCGCCAGCTCACGATCCTCGGCGGCACGGGCGCGGTCGCGGGCCGCCTGCTCGCGGTCCCGGGCGGCACGCTGCCTGTCCTCGCTTGCGCGCCTTCGCCCCTGGGCGGCCCTGCCGCGAAGCTGCTGGACGCGCAGCGTGTGCTTGTCCGAGAGCTCGTCGAGCCGATCGAGCTCCGCCGCGCGCAGGTCCTCGAGCTCGGCGGCGGCATCGCGGCGCGCCGCGAGCGTGTCGCGCTCCTCTGACGTACGGTCGCGGTCGCCGGCGTTGTCATCGCGCAGCACCCCGGCGGCCTTCCGGCCGCGTGAGGTCTCCAAGCGGTCGGCAGTCGTACGCGCATACGAGGACGCACGCACACCGTGAGCGCGGGCGTCGTCGGACGCGGCCTGGTCGTCGTCTGAAGCCTGCTGGTCACGATCGCTCAGGGACTGATCCATGTCGCTGAGCGTCTGATCCGTATCGCTGGACGTCTGGTCGCGTTCGCTCAGCGTCTGTTCGCTCGGTCCCTCTTCCGAGCGAGAGGCGGCGACGTCACCGGGCCGCCCGTTCGTCTCTGGCTCAGGGGGACGGCCGCTGCCGGGTGCTGCCATTTCAAACCTCTCCTCCGCCGCTGACGAGCCGTTGTCCGGGACAGACCCCGTTCGTCCTCGACTACGTCCGAGGATAGCCCGATTAGCGGTCAGCGCCTATTCGGCCCGAGATGCTCGCTGCGGCGCCCGCCGGGTGGGCTCCCGCGTCCACGTCAGCCGACCGGTCGCTGGCGTTTACGAACGACATTGGCACGCCTTGCTCTGGGAGGCTGCCGGCGAGTGATGAGCTATCCGGATTCCGTGCGCCGAAGCCGGCACCCGATGGGCGGAGCCGAGGCGTTCGACGTCGTCATCGTGGGCGGCGGTGCTGCAGGCTGCGCGGTGGCGGCACGCCTGTCGGAATCGGTGTCGCGGTCGGTGTTGCTGGTTGAGGCGGGACCAGATTTGCGAGCGAAGCTGCCACGCGAGCTGCGCGACGGCTGGCGGATCCCTCGGGAGCCTGACTGGGGCCTTGCGGCCGAGCCGGATGCGCGCGGCGTCAGCGAGGATCTGACCAGGGGCAGGCTGCTGGGCGGCACGTCATGGATGACGCGGTTCGCGTTGCGGGGCTCCGCGGCTGACTACGACGAGTGGGCGGCGCTCGGCAATCCCGGCTGGGGCTTCGAGGACGTGCTCCCGTACTTCACCGCACTCGAGGCCGACACCGACTTCGGCGATCAACCGTGGCACGGCGACGATGGCCCCCTGCCTATCACTCGCTACCTCGACGTCGGCCTCACCGACGTCGCCAGTGCCGGACTCGAGGCGTTGGAGGCCCTGGGCTTTTCGACGGTCGAGGACCACAATCGGCCGGGCGCCGTAGGGGCCGGGCGGATGCCGATGAGCTCACGAGACGGCGTCCGGGTCACCACTGCCGACGCCTATCTCCCACTCGATGGCACGCCGCCCAACCTGGCCATCCGGTCGGGCGCGCCTGTCGCCGACGTCGTCTTCGATCACACGCGCGCGACGGGCGTCCGGCTCCTCGACGGCACCGCCATCCAAGCGGGTTGGGTGGTGGTCTGCGCCGGCGCCTATGGCAGCCCGGCGATCCTCTTGCGTTCGGGCATCGGCCCGGCCGAGCACCTGCGCTCGATCGGGATTCCCGTCCGGGTCGACTTGCCCGGCGTCGGCGGGAACCTCGCCGATCACGCGGGAGTCGACATCGACTGCGGCTATCGGGGGTCCGGTCGCGCGGCGCCGATCCTCCACCTCGCGGCCACCTTCCACAGCGCGGTCATGGCAAGCGACGAACCGCCGGACCTGATGCTCTGGCTGTCGGACCCGCGCGGCGATCCCCCGATCTTCGAGATCGACGTCGTCCTCCTGAGGCCCCATGCCAGGGGCCGAGTTCGGCTTCGCTCCGCAGACCCGGCCGAGCCGCCGCGCATCGAGCTGCCGGACCGACGCGACCGGCTCGACGTCGAGCGGCTCGCGGAGGGCTACCGCCGGGCGCTCGAGGTCGCCCGACGTCCAGAGGTCCGGCGCCTCTGCTCGGCTCCGCCGTCGCCCCAGGCCTATGCCGACGATGACCTGCCGAACCTGATCCGCGCAGACAGCTACCACCTCCCGCACGTCGTCGGCACCTGCTCGATGGGTCCGCGACCCGAGGACGGCGCCGTCGTCGACACGTCCGGACACGTGCACGGCACCGACCGCCTCAGCGTCGTCGACGCGTCGATCGTGCCTAACGGACTCTCCGGCTTCACTCACATCCCGACGGTCATGATGGCCGAGCGCTTGTCTGAAGAGACCGGCGCGAGGCAGGCCCCCCGGTAGGCTCGTTAGATGGGTTCGCAGGCCGACGATCGACCGCCCGAGGCGGGCAAGCTCCCCACCGGTCGGCTCGCCCGGACCGCGCGCGTGGGTGGGCTGGTGACGGGTCAGGGCCTGCGCTGGGCCGGGATGCGAACGGCCAACCGGGTCCGGACGCCCGACCGTGCCGCTGCAGCCCAGAGAGAGCGGGCCGCAGCACTCGTCCAGCAGCTCGTCGAACAGCTTGGACAGATGCGCGGCGCGGCGATGAAGGTCGGCCAGGTGATCTCGATGGTCGACTTGGACGGCCTCCCCGAAGACGAGCGGGACGAACTGCAACGGAGCCTCGCCGCGCTTCGCGACGACGTCCCGCCCGTGGGATTCGCGGATCTGGAGAAGCTCATGCGGCACGAGTTCGGCGGTCCGCTTCAGCACGTGTTCCGCGACTTCGACGAGCGTGCGTTTGCCGCGGCCTCGATCGGCCAGGTGCACCGCGCCACCACCGTCGACGGCGACGACGTGGCAGTGAAGATCCAATACCCCGGAGTCGCCGAGGCGGTCGACACGGACCTGCGCAACGCGACGCTACTGCTGCCGCTCGTCAAGCGGCTCGCCCCAGGGTTGGACGCGAAGGCGCTCGCCGCGGAGATGCGCGAACGGATCGGAGAGGAGCTCGACTACGAGCTCGAGGCGCAGAGCCAGCGCCGAATCGGGCGGATGCTGCGAGGGCATCCCTTCATGCGCGTGCCGCGCGTTCACACGAGCCTCTCGACCCGGCGGGTGCTGGTGTCCGAGTACGTCGAGGGGGAGCGCTTCGAGGTCGTGCGCCGGGCCGACGAGGCGCGGCGGGACCGCTACGGCGAGATTGTCTTCCGGTTCTACTTCGGGCTGCTCTATCGCGATCGAATCGCGCTCGGAGACCCCCATCCCGGTAACTACCTGCTGTCCCCTGACGGCAGCGTCTGCTTCTTGGACTTCGGCCTGGTGCGCGAGGTCGACGCCTCACGTGTGGGCGCCGAGCGGGCGGTCGCGGTTGCCGTCAGGGACGGCGA
>JBJMLJ010000332.1:0-3287 GCA_045805365.1 Thermoleophilaceae bacterium | reverse complement strand
GTGTGTGGATCGCGCCGCACGCGACGACCACCGTGTCGCACTGCACGCTCAGCCGGCCGCCGCCGCTGGTGGTCGCCTCGACCCCGCGCGCCCTTCCCGCCTCGATCACGATCCGCCGGGCGCGGCAGCCGCTGTAGGTCACGGCGCCCGCCTCCCACGCGCGCGGGACATAGGTCTGGCCGGTGTGCTGCTTGGCCGCCGTGGGACAGCCGAAGGCGCAGACTCCCGAGCCGATGCAGCCCTTGGCGTTGCGGAAGATGAAGTCGCCCGACCAGCCGAGCGCGTCGGCGCCGCGCTTGACCACGAGCGCGTTGCGCCCCGCCAGCTCGGGCGGCACCTGGCTTACGTTCAGCTCGCGCTCGACGCGGCGGAAGTAGGGGTCGAGCTCGTCGGGGGTCAGCTCGTCGAGGCCGAAGCGCTCGCGCCAGGCCTCGAGCACCCCGGGCGGCGTCCGGAAGCAGGTGCCCGAGTTGACAAGCGTCGTGCCGCCCACGTGCGAGCCGAGCGGCAGGACGATCGGCACGTTGCCGAGTGTCGCCACCTGGCCCGCGTCGCGGTAGAGGAGCGCGGTCATGTCGCGCGGGCGCGCCGTGAACTCGTCCGGGCTGCGGCGCTCGCCCTCCTCGAGCATCACGACCCGCATTCCGCCCTCGGCCAGCTCCTTGGCCACCGGCGCGCCGCCCGCGCCGGTGCCGATCACGCAGACGTCCGCCTTGACCAGCCGCTCGCCGGCGATCCGGCTGCCGCGCTCCACGCGCTCGACGCTCGGCACGAACATCCCCGTGCCGTCGGTGTATGCGTCGCCCGTGGTCGGTCGTGTCCCGTTCCTCACGGGCGCCCCTCCCTGGCACGGAGCTCGCGGGCCCGCTCGACGTTCCCGTCGGGGTCGTAGCCGAGCCCGCGCATGACGTCGTCGTCCCCGTAGTAGGCGAGGAAGGCGATCCCCTTGACCAGCTTCACGACCTCCCCGGCGCGCCGCGACCTCTCCATCCTGGCCAGGAAGCTCGCGCGCTCGGACTCCGGCAGGCTGCGCAGCCGGCCGCCCCCGCCGAGCGCCCGCGGCGCGATCTCCGCCGCGTACAGCAGGGCGCGCAGGCCGGCCCGGTTGAGCCGCGGCGCCTTGCCGAGCCAGCGGTCCATGAACTCCACGGCGTCGGTGTCGCGGACCGGCGGCAGGGCAGGCCGCGGCGCGACCACCGTGTCGCAGACGCAGGCGAAGATCGACGCCTCGCGCGGGGTGAGCGTGTCGAGCCTCATCCGAGCCGCTCCGCCTGGAGACCGGCGAGCCGGCCCACGGCCGCTGCGGCCCGCCCCGGCGCCTTGGCCCTGACGGCGGCCGCCGCGCGACGGTAGAAGGGCGCCAGGCGCCCGTGCTCGCTCACCACGGCCTGGAACAGCTCCGCTCGCTCGAAGTAGAGCTGCCGGATCGAGTTGAGGATCAGGACGAAGACGACGTTGCCCGACGCCTCCACCAGCTCGGTCATGAAGGCGAAGTCGACCGCCTGCGCGGCCGCCTCGTCCTCAGCCTGCGCGAAGCGCTCGGCGAGCTGCTCGAGCGTCCTGGCCTGCCGCTCGCTGCGCCTCTCGGCGGCGAGCCGCGCGGACTCCTGGAGCATCAGCCGCCGTGCCTCGAGCAGGCTGGCGAGCGTCTGCTGGTCGAGCCCGCCCGCGCGGAAGAGCACGTGCGCGATCACGTCGAGGCCGCCGTGCTCGCGCCAGTCGCGGACGCGCATGGCATCGCCGTGGCGCACCTCCACGAGTCGCAGCTGCTCGAGCCGCTTCACCGCCTCGCGGATCGACGCCATGTTCACGCCCAGCTCGGCGGCGAGCGTCCTCTGCGTGGGCAGCTTCTCGCCCGGCTCGTAGCGGCCGGAGAGGATCTCCTCGGCCAGCGAGCGGAAGACCTGATCGGAGACGAGCGAACGGCGGATCGCCTCGGGCACGACCGGCAGTGTACCGGTGTTCGGAACAGTCCGACGAGGTGCCTAGGAGGGCGCGACCCGGCGCCGCCGGAGCAGGACGCGCAGGCCGAAGACGGCCGCCAGCGCCGCGAGCGCGGCCGTCGCCACCAGCCAGGCTGGCGGGCCTCCCCCACCCCCGTGCCCGGCGGCGCCGCTGGCGCGCCGGGTGCCGACCGCGGCGGGCTGGTCGGGCTCGGAGCGGCGATAGGAGCGCGGAGCGGAAGCGGCGGCGGCCTTGCGATGCACCGTCTGGTGGGCGGCGGGCGTGCTCGTCGACGAGGCCGCCGCGCCGGCGGCGTGGCGGCGGCGGCGCTTGCGCGGCACAGGCCGCAGCGGGAAGGCCTTGCGGCGAAGCGCCGTAAGCGCCTGCGCCGTGACCCAGACCGGCGTCTGCGAGCTGATCTTCGAGTAGCGGACCGAGCCGTCGCGGCGCTGGAGGCTCTTGAGGTAGCGGAGCGCCTTGGCGACCAGGTCGCTCCCCGAGTGAACCGCGACCAAGCCCTGGACCGCGTAGGCGGTGGTCTGGGCGTTCGACGTGCCGCCCTCCATCTGCGGGAAGCCGCCGTCCGGGTTCTGTCCCCTGCGGAGGTAACCGACCGCCGCGCGCGCGGAGCCGCCGCCGCCATGTCCCGCGGCCGCCAGCGCCTGGAGCGTCGCCCCCGTCATGTCGAAGTCGGGACCGGAGCGCGGGGTGAGGCCGAAGCCGCCACCCGACTTCTGCGCCCGCTCGAGCCAGGCGACCGTGCTCGCGTCCACCGTCCGGCCGGCGGATCTGAGCGCGAGGATCCCGAAGGCCGTGTAGCTGACGTAGCCGGCTATCGAGCCGTCGGCGCGGCGGCGGGCGAGGACCTCTCCTACGAGGTCCCTACCCTCGAAGTGCCGCGCCGACAGCCCGGCGGCCCGCAAGACCAGGATCGTCCGCTCCACCTCGCCGACGTCCTTCAGCGAGCCCGCGTGCCGGCGCAGGTAGGTGCTGATGGCGCGGCCGTGGCGGCGGTGCACGTCGCGCGCGTTGTGCCGCGCCGACGCGAGCCCCAGCGCCGCCCAGCCCGTCATCAGCTGGCTCGAGGACTGGCGCGGCAGCGAGCCGAAGCCGCCGTCGCGGTTCTGTGCGCGGAGCAGGTAGCGCGCCGCCCTCGAGCTCGCCGAGGCCTGCGCGGAGGCGGGTGCGGCGAGCCCGCCGACCACCACCAGTGCCGCCAGCACGGCGGCGACGGCCGGCGCCGCCTCCCAGCGCACCTCGAAGCGGCGCCGGTAGCGGCGCAGCGCGCGGACGAAGACCGGCCCGATCAGGAGGCAGAAGACGACGTTGCCGATCGCATGGGC
>JBJMLJ010000331.1:0-2088 GCA_045805365.1 Thermoleophilaceae bacterium | reverse complement strand
GATCCGAATGGCCACCGACGTCGTCATGCCGCGGCTGTCCGACTCGATGGAGGAGGGCACGATCCTCAAGTGGCTCGTCTCGGAGGGCGACGAGGTGAAGCGCGGCCAGGAGATCGTCGAGATCGAGACCGACAAGGCCAACATGACCTACGAGGCCGACACCGACGGGGCGCTCATCGAGATCGTGGCTCAGGAGGGGGACACGCTTCCGATTGGCGAGGTGATCGCCAGGATCGGGGAACCGGGCGAGGCAGCGGACGGAGGACAGGGGACGGAGGACAGCGAAGAGGCTCCGGCCGAGCAGGAGGAGGAGGCCGCGCAGGAGGAAGAGCCCGCGCAGGAGGAGCAGGCCGAGCCGGAGCCCGAAGAGCCCAAGGTCAAGACCGCGACCAAGGAGCGCGAGCCCGCCGGGGCGCCCGAGGGTGGCGACGGCAACGGACGCATCAAGGCGTCGCCGGTCGCCCGGCGGATGGCGCGGGATCTCGGCGTGGAGCTCGCCCAGCTCGAGGGGACCGGGCCTGGCGGGCGGATCGTCAAGGCGGACGTCGAGGCCGCCGCTAAGGGCGACGGCGCTCCGGCCGAGCCGGCCGTCAAGCCGGAGACGCGGGAGCGGGCGCCGGCCAAAGCCGAGGCAGGGGCCAAGGGCGAGGCCGAGGTGCACGAGCTCAGCCGGCTCCAGCAGACGGTGTCGCGGCGAATGGCCGAGTCGAAGGCGACGGCGCCGGACTTCGCGCTCACGCTCGACGTGGACATGACGCTCGGGGTGGAGCTGCGGAAGAGGCTGAAGGAGGTGGCCGACCCGCCGCCTTCCTACAACGACATGGTCGTCAAGGCGGCCGCGGCGGCGCTCAAGGAGCACCCGCGCGTGAACGGCGCCTACCGCGACGGCAAGTGGGAGCTCTATCCGCAGGTCAACGTCGGGGTGGCGGTGGCGGCCGACGAGGCGCTCGTCGTGCCGACCATCTTCGACGCCGACAAGAAGTCACTCGGCGAGATCGCCCGCCAGGCGCGCGAGTTGATCGGCAAGGTCCGCGACCGCAAGATCACGCCGCCCGAGGTCTCCGGCGGGACGTTCACCGTGTCGAACCTGGGGATGTACGGGATCCGTGAGTTCACCGCGATCATCAACCCCCCGCAGGCCGGCCTGATGGCCGTGGGCGCGCTCGAGAAGCGGCCGGCGGTGGACGAGCGCGGCCGGGTCGTGGCGAGGGACCAGATGACTTTGACCCTGGTTTGCGATCACCGCATCCTTTACGGTGCCGACGGCGCCGAGTTCCTCGCACGTGTGCGTGAGCTCCTCGAGCAGCCGCTTTCCCTAGCCCTTTAGGAGCGCTCGCAATATGAAGACCGCAGTCGCCGCAACCGCCGTAGCCCTCTGCCTCGCCGTGCCGGGGGTGGCATCGGCCGCCAGGGCCAGCCTCGATCTCGAGCCGTCCGATCTCGGCCCGGGGATCATGGTCGAGAACCTGAACTACCGGGCGGCGCCCGGCGAGGCCAACCGCCTCACGGTCGGCTTCAAGGGGTCGACCGGCGTCTACACGCTCACGGACACGGTCGGCATAACGCCCGGCGCGAACTGCGCTCGTCCCCACCCGTCTGACTCGACCCGAGTCACCTGCTCGCAAACCAGCGGGACGATGCTCGGTGGCGTGCTGATCAAGCTCGGCGACAGGAACGACCACGCGACCGTTTCGGGGCATTCGGCCGTGGTCCTGGGCGGCGCGGGCAGCGACGTTCTGAAGGGCAGCGGCTTCGACGACACGCTGAGCGCCGGCGACTCCACCTTCAAGCAGGCGCGTGCACATACGAGGGACCGCCTGGTTGGAAACGGGGGCAACGACTTCCTGTTGGGCAGCCGCGGGAACAACGTGATCGACGGCGGCAAGGGCCACGACACCATCCGGGCCGGCTTCGGCAGCGACCGGATCAATGCCCGCGACGGTCAGGTCGACGAGGTGCATTGCGGCCGCGGCAACGACCGGGTCAAGCTGGACACCGCCGACTTCCTCGTTGACCGCTGCCGGGGTGTGCTTCGTCCGGGGAGGGCCGCCGCCACGCCGATCTTCCTGTTCGTGTCGGGACGCAAGG
>JBJMLJ010000330.1:0-2745 GCA_045805365.1 Thermoleophilaceae bacterium | reverse complement strand
CGGGTCGGATGCGCATCCTCTACCTGCATCAGTACTTCATGACCCGGGCCGGAATCGGGGGCACGCGCTCCTACGAGTTCGCGCGGCGCTTCGTTGCCCGTGGGCACGAGGTGAGCATGGTAACCGCGGCGGCGCCCGGCGAGGAGCGACGGCGGAGCGTCGAGGGGATCGAGGTGGTCGGCGTCCGCGCCGGCTTCGCCGACTACGTGCGCGGGACGAAGCTGGGCTACTCGCGGCGCGCGGTCGAGTTCGCCCGCTTCGCCGTCGCGGCCACGCTCGCGGCCCTGCGCCGGCCGCGCCCGGACGTGATCTACGCCACCTCGCCGCCGCTGACGATGGCGCTGCCGGCGCTGGCGGCCGCGAGGCGCCACCGGGCGCCGCTCGTCTTCGAGGTGCGCGACCTCTGGCCCGAGGCGCCGATCCAGATGGGCGCGCTCACGAACCCGCTGCTCAAGCGGCTGGCTCGCTGGCTCGAGCGCTACGTCTACCGCCACGCCACGCACGTGATCGCCCTCTCCCCGGGGATGCGCGAGGGCGTGATCGCGGCCGGGGCGCCGCCGGAGAAGGTCACCCTCGTGCCGAACGCGTCCGACCTCGAGCTTTTCTCGCCCGAGATCGACGGCTCGTCGGTCCGCGAGCGCCTCGGCCTCGCCGACCGTTTCGTCTGCACCTACTTCGGGACGATGGGCGAGGCCAACGACCTGACCCAGGTGATCGAGGCGGCCGCGCTGATGGACGACGACGTGCGCTTCGTGCTCCACGGCGACGGCAAGCGGCGCGAGGCGCTCGAGCGGCTGACGCGCGAGCGGCGGCTCGGCAACGTGGTCTTCTCCGATCCGCTGCCCGACAAGAGCTCGGTGGCCGCGCTGGCCGCCGCCTCGGACGTCTGCATGACCATCTACAAGGACGTCCCCGTCCTATACACCTGCTCGCCGAACAAGCTATTCGACACGTTCGCCGCCGGCCGCGCGGCGCTGGTCAACACGCCCGGCTGGCTGAGGGAGCTCGTGGAGGAGAACGAGGCCGGCGTCTACGTGCGGCCCGCCGACCCGGCCGACCTGGCCGAGCGGGTCGGCCACCTGCGCGACCACCCCGAGCTCGTAGAGCGCTACGGCCGCAACGCCCGCAGGCTCGCGGAGACCGAGTTCAGCCGCGACATGCTGGCCGAGCGGGCGCTGGCCGTGCTCGAGCGGGCCGCGGCGGACCATCACTAGTCTGCGCCCGGCATGCACCACCCCGACCTCGCTCAGGTCGCAGCGCTCGGGGGGGCGCTCGGCTCGGTCCTGGCGCTGCTCGCCCGCGGGCGGCTCACGCTGCTGGCCGGCCTGGCGATCCTCCTGCTCGCCGAGCTCGGGCTGGCGCTCTCGCTCGGCGGCGGGCCTGCCAACAAGCTGACCTCCGCCAGCGGCGCCGCCGCCGCGGTCGTCGGGCTGGTCGTGCTCGGAGCGGCGGCGGCCGTGCTCGTCCGCCGGCCGGCGCTCGTGCCCGTGCTCGTGCTCGCCGCCGCCCCGTTGCGACCGCCGATCGAATACGACTCGTCGAGCCCGCTGCTCGTCTCCGTGGCCACGAACGGCCAGCTCGGACGCCTGCTGCCGCTGTATTTCGTGCTGCTCGCCGCCGTCGTCGCGCTCGCGTGGACCACGTTGCGGGGGCTCCGCCCGCGAGCGGTGCCGACGCTGGTCGCATGGCCGGCGGCGGCCTTCTTCGCGGTCGCCTGCCTGTCGCTCCTCTGGGCGGAGGACATCGGGGCGGGCGCGAACCTGCTCGCCTTCTTCACTTTGCCGTTTGCGGTCCTGCTCGCGGTGGTCGCGCGCGCCGCGTATCCCGACTGGATCCGCCGGGCGCTCGCCTGGGTGGCGATCGGGCTGGGCGTGCTCTTCGCCGGGATCGGGCTGTGGCAGGCGGCCACGCAGAAGCTGTTCTTCTTCGCCCCCAACCTCGAGGTGTCGAACGCGAACACCGACTACTTCCGCGTCACCTCGCTGTTCGGCGACCCGAGCCTGTACGGGCGCCACGTGGTGCTGGCGATAGGCGTCGTGCTGGTCCTCCTGGCCACGCGCCGCCTCGCGCCGCGCATCGGGCTCCCCCTGCTCGCGCTGCTCTGGGCCGGACTCCTCTTCTCCTACTCGCAGTCGAGCATGGTCGCCCTGATGGTCGTCGCGCTGGCGATCGCGCTCGCGACCGGGGACCGCAGCGTCCGCCTCGCGGTGGCGGCGATGGCGGCGGTGGCCTTGGTCGCGGTCGCGGGCTACGGGACGGCGAAGCTCGTCTCGGGCGGCTCCTTGAACCGCCTGACAAGCGACCGGACGCAGCGCGTGCAGGAGACGACGCGCGTGATCGCCCACCACCCGCTGGCGGGCGTGGGGATCGGCGGGCAGCCGCGAGCGAGCAAGGCGCTCGCGAACAGCGCCAGGCCTACTCCCAACTTCGTCTCCCACACGACGCCGCTGACCGTGACCGCCGAGCTCGGCGTGATCGGCGCCGCGCTCTACCTCTGGCTGCTCATGGGCGGCGCCCGCCTGCTGGTGGCGGTAACCCGGCTCGACCGCGCGCTCGGGCTGGCGCTCGGCGCGTCGTTCCTCGGGTTGTTCGTCCACGCCCTGTCCTACAGCGGCTTCCTGGAGGATCCGATCACCTGGGTGGTGCTCGGCGTGGGCGCCGTCTTCCTCTCCGCCCGCCGCGCCGAGGGCGCGGCACCGTCCGCGGCGGAGGCCACGCTAGCCACGTGAGCGAGCGCCTCGGCTG
>JBJMLJ010000329.1:0-6328 GCA_045805365.1 Thermoleophilaceae bacterium | reverse complement strand
GGGGATCTCGACACCGGCGTCCTCGGCGCCGCGGCGCAGGCCGCGGCCGATCTGCTCGAGCGCCTCCGGATCCGCGTCCTCGACCGCGATGTAGTCGAGCAGCGCGATCGGCTCGGCGCCCACGCAGATGACGTCGTTGACGTTCATGGCGACGCAGTCGATGCCGACCGTGTCGAGCCGGCCGAGCTGCTCCGCGACGATCACCTTGCTTCCGACGCCATCGCTCGACAGGGCCAGCCCGCGGCTGCCGTCGAGCCGGAGCACGGTCGCGTAGTGACCCGAGCCGAGCACGGCCCGCGACGGCTGTCCGGTGTCGATCGAGCGCAGCACGTCCACCAGCGCCGCGACCGCCCGGCCCGCGCGCCCCTGGTCCACCCCGGCGCTGGCGTAGGCGCCCTCAGTCATCGACTGGATTCAACCAGTCAGGCCTGGCGCCGGAGCGCGAGCGCCACGCAGTCGTCGGCCAGCCCGCTCGCCCAGGCCGCGACCTCCTCGTGCACCGATTGCACCAGATCCTGTGGCGAGAGCGATCCGGCCCGCTTCGCGATCAGCGCGCCCAGGCGGTCGAGGCCGTACACCTCGCTCCCGCGGCGCGCCTCGGCCAGGCCGTCGGTGTAGGCGAATACGAGGTCGCCCGGCTCCAGGCGCAGCTTGGAGTCGTGGTAGCCGGGCTCCTCGTAGATCCCGAGCGGGAGGGCGTTTCCCGAGAGCGGCTCCGCGCGGCCGTCCCTCACGAGCAGCGGTGGCAGATGGCCGGCGTTGCAGTAGTTCAGGCCGTCGGGCACCAGCACGGCGAGGAAGGCGGTCACGAAGGTGTCGCTCGGGAGCCGGTTCATGAGCATCGAGTTGGCCTGGGAGAGGACGACCGAGGGCGCCTCCGAGTCCCAGCTGCGCGCCTCGAGGAAGAAGCGCGCCATCGCGCTCAGCGCGGCTGTCTCGACTCCCTTGCCGGCCACGTCGCCGACGAGCACCGCGACCTGGCCGCCGGGCAGGCCCCAGGCGCCGTAGACGTCGCCGCCGGTCGGCTCGCCCGCGGCGGGTGCGTAGAGGAGGCCGGTCTCGTAGCCGGCCACCTCGGGCAGCGACTCGGGGACGAAGCCGAGCGTCAGCGCCCGGGCGATGCGCCGCTCGCGCTGGAAGTCGAGGGCGTTGGCGATCGCCGCCGCGCTCGAGCGGGCCAGCTTGACGAGCAGCTCGAGGTCCTCGTCGCGGAAGCGGCCGGCGTCCTCGTGCGCCACCGTCAGCACGCCGAACATGCGCGGCCCGAGCTCGATCGGCGCGTGCATCAGCGAGCGGATGCCCTCGCCCTCGAGCACCTCCTCGCTGCCGCCCGAGGTGCGGTAGGGGATGCGCCGCCGGGCGACGTCGCCGAGCGCGCCGCGATGGATCGGCAGCCGCTTGGGGACGAGCCCCGCCGTGAGGTCGACGCTGGCGGCGGCCCGCAGGATGGTTCCGCGCGCGTCGACACGTGTCAGCAGGGCCTTGGTCGCGCCGGTCACCTGGGCCGCGTGATGGGCGACCTGGCGGTACACCTCATCGAGCTCCAGCGACCCTGAGATCTCCTCCGCGGCGCGCTTCAGCCGCCGCTCCTCCTGGCTGCGGAGGCCCTCGGCCTCGAGCAGCTCCGACCGCTCGAGCGCGAGCGCCGAGAGGTCTGCCAGCACCTCGACCACCTGGAGTTGCTCGGCCCGGAGCGGACGAGCCGGATCGAGCGACGCGACCACGAGGACGCCGAGGGCCTGCCCGACCGCGTTCTTGACCGGGCACGAGATCACCGACGCCTCGCGGTAGGAGGCCCAGATCCGCCGCGCGCGGGCCTCGCCGAGCGCGTCCATCGCCCCGGCCAGGAGGGCCGGGGCGGCCTCCCACGCCTCCACCCGGGGCAGGAGCAGGGAGTGGTCCCGCTCGACCACGAACTCGACGAGCCCGGGCTGGGCGCGGTTGTAGGGGCGCGTCGCGCCGGCGTGAATCGCGTCGCGGAGGTCCGGCGAGGCGAACCAGCTCGCCAGCGGCTCGACCGAGCGTCGATCGCGGTCCACGAGCAGGAAGGCCGCCCCGTCGACGTGCATCAGCGCGCGGATGTGATCGAGCAGCCGCTCGAGCGTCCGGTCGCGCGGGAGGGCGGCCTCGGCGTCGGTCGCGGGGTCGCGAATCGGACGGCTGGGCGGTTGCGCAAGCATGGCTCGTAGGACCCCGCTAGGGACGGTTGGGCGCCTCACCAGGCCTGGGGACCACCTTACGCCCCATTCCGGGTTTACGCCAATGCCGAGGAGGAGCGCAGCCCGATCGCCGATCGGGCGAGCACCGCACTAGATCTAGGCCCGCTCGGTCACCGCCGGGCCGCCCCGCCTACGGCGGATCACGAGCCAGGCGACGCCGAGCACGATCGCCGCCACGATCGCGTAGTCGACGTAATGCAGGTGGTCCTTCCAGCGGTCCCAGTTGTGGCCCGCCTGGTGACCGATGAAGCCGAGCAGGAGCACCCAGGGGATGCAGCCCGCCGCGGTCAGCAGGGTGAACCGCCAGATCGGCATCCGGGCGACTCCGGCGGGGAGCGATATGAACGTCCGGATGATCGGCAGCATCCGGGTGAAGAAGACGGTCGCGTCACCGTGGCGCTCGAACCAGCGGTCGGCCCACTCGAGGTGGCTCTTCTTGATGTGCAGCTTGCTGCCGTGCTTCTCCAGCAGGTCGACCCGGCCGATGTAGCCGATCCAGTAGGCGATCCACGAGCCGACCAGGTTTCCGGCCACGCCCACGACCGTGATCGCGGCGAGGTTGTAGTGGAAGCCCGCGAACAGCATCGTGCCCTCGCTCGGGATCGGGATGCACGCGCTCTCGAGCAGCATGAGCAGGAACACTCCCGGGAGCCCGATCGTGTCGATGACGTTGACGGCGAAGTTGACTAGCGGATCGGTTATGGAAGCCAGCTCGGCCAAGCGAAGTAGCCTAGCTGCCGCCGTGCCACCGGTCCCCCTCTTCGCCACCTCCCTCGAACCGCATCACGAGGCGCTGACCGCCGCTCTCGCCCGAGTGGTCCCGACCGAGCGCTTCATCCTCGGGCCCGAGGTGGAGGCCTTCGAGGCGGAGCTCGCCGCCTACCTCGGGGTCGCTCACTGCATCGGCGTGGCCAACGGCACCGACGCCCTGGCGATCGCGCTGCGCGCCCTCGGCGTGAGCGCCGGCGACGAGGTGATCGTGCCCTCGTTCACGTTCTACGCGACGGCGGAGGCCGTCGCCGCGATCGGCGCCCGGCCGGTCTTCTGCGACGTCGAGCCGGAGACCTTCTGCGTCACCCGCGAGACCGTCGAGCGCGCCCTGACGCCGGCCACCAAGGCGATCGTGCCGGTCCACCTGTTCGGCAACGTGGCGCCCATCCCCGAGCTGAAGGAGCTCGGCCTCCCGGTGCTCGAGGACGCCGCCCAGGCGATCGGCGCCAGCCTGAACGGCACGAAGGCGGGGGGCCTCGGCGACGCCGCCACCTTCTCCTTCTTCCCCTCCAAGAACCTGCCCTGCCTGGGCGACGGCGGCGCGGTGGTGACGAACGACGACGAGCTGGCGGAGCGCGTGCGCCGGCTCCGCTTCCACGGCTCCAAGGACAAGGTCAGCTTCGTCGAGGTGGGCTACAACTCGCGGCTCGACGAGCTCCAGGCGGCGGCCCTTCGCGTGCTGCTGCCCGAGCTGGAGGGCTGGAACGCGAGGCGGCGAGCGGCCGCCGCTGCCTACGAGCACGAGGGCATCGCCGACCACGTCTCGCCGCCGCGGCCGGTTGACGGGGCGGAGCACGTCTACCACCTCTACGTCGTGCGGCACGAGGACCCGGACGAGCTCGCCGCGGCGCTCTCGGAGCTGGGCGTGGGCGCGCGCGGCTACTACCGCGTCCCGGTGCACCGCCAGCCGGCGATGGCGGAGTATGGCCCGGGGGCCGACCTGCCTGGGACCGAGGAGGCCTCCCGCACGCACCTGGCGCTGCCGATGGGTCCCCTGCTCACGGAGGAGCAGGTCGGAGAGGTTGTCAGGGCACTGGCGTCGTTACCATGAGCCACCGGCCCGGCCCCTGCCCTCCGACGCCGGCCGCTCCATGAGTGCGATCTCTTCCTCGGTGAACCTTCGACGCGCCGGTCAAGTCGCCGTAGACGCCTGCCTGCTCGCCCTCGCCTACTACCTGGCCTATGTCCTCCGCTTCGACAACGGCATCCCCCACCGCTACCAGGATCTGCTCGGGGAGACGATCCTGCTCGTGGTCGCCGGCAAGCTCGTGGTGTTCGCGCTGTTCGGGCTCTACTCCAAGCTGTGGCGGTTCGTCGACCAGAAGGACTTCGAGTCGATCGTCAAGGCGACGGTCGTCTCGAGCGTGGTGCTGATCGCCGGGACGTTCGTCCTCGTGCCGGGCAACACCGATCCGCCGCGCGGGGTGATCGCGCTCGACTTCCTGATCACGCTGGCCCTGATCGCCGGCTCGCGCTTCCTGGTGCGGGCGGCGGTCGAGCGGCCGCTGCGGGCGCCGCTGATCGAGCGGGCCACGCGCGAGGTGCTGATCGTCGGCGCCGGCAACGGCGGCCAGCAGGTCGCCTTCGAGCTGCGCCGCAACCCGGAGCTGTCGAGCGCGCCGATCGGCTTCGTCGACGACGACCCGCGCAAGCGGGGGATGCGGATCGCGGGCCTCAAGGTGCTCGGCTCGACCGACGACCTGCCGCGGGTCCTCGACGAGGCTAAGCCCGAAGAGGTGATCATCGCGATCCCCTCGGCGCCGGGCGTGGTGCGGCTGAAGGTCGTGACGGCCTGCCGCGAGCGCGCCATCCCGGTGCGCACGCTGCCCACCACCTTCGAGCTCCTCTCCGGCGGCCTCAACCTCATGCGCCAGGTCCGCGAGGTGCGCGTGGAGGACGTCCTCGGCCGCGACCCGATCCGCATGGAGGTCGACCGCGTGGGCGCCTATGTCCGCGGCCGGGTCGTCCTGGTCACCGGCGCCGGCGGATCGATCGGCGCCGAGCTCTGCCGCCAGCTCGCGCGCGTCGGGCCAAAGCAGCTGGTCCTGGTCGAAAACGCCGAGAACGGCCTCTTCGAGGTCCGCCGCCAGCTCGAGGAGGAACGCCACTTCGCGCGCGCGGCGGCGGTGCTCGCCGACTGCAAGGACGCCACCCGGATGCGCGAGCTGTTCCTCGAGTACCGGCCCTCGGTGGTCTTCCATGCGGCCGCCTACAAGCACGTGCCGCTGATGGAGGAGAACCCGGTCGAGGCGGTGCGGAACAACGCCGTGGCCACCCGGATCGTCGCGGCAGCCGCGGGGGAGGCCGGCGTCGAGCGCTTCGTGCTCGTCTCGACCGACAAGGCGGTGAGCCCGGCCACGGTGATGGGCGCCTCGAAGGCCCTCGCCGAGTGGGCGGTCGAGGCCGCTCAAGCTCGCTACCGCGGCACGCGCTACGCCTCCGTCCGCTTCGGCAACGTGCTCGGCTCGTCGGGCTCGGTGGTGCCGATCTTCCGCCGCCAGATCGCGGCCGGGGGCCCGGTGACGGTCACCGACAAGAAGATGACGCGCTACTTCATGACCATCCCCGAGGCCGTCCAGCTGATCATCCGCTCCGGCGAGCTGGCCCTCGGCGGCGAGGTCTTCGTGCTCGAGATGGGCGATCCGGTGAAGATCATCGACCTCGCCCGGAACATGATCCGCCTGTCGGGAAACGAGCCGGACATCGACATCGCGGTCGAGATCGTCGGCCGCCGTCCCGGGGAGAAGCTGCACGAGGAGCTCTTCAACCCGGGCGAGCGCCCGCAGCCCACGCCGGCGGAGAAGATCGTCAGCGCCGTCCAGCCGCCGCTCGAGCCGAGCTGGGTCGAGAGCGCCTTCGCCCGCATCGAGGAGCTCGTCTACAACGGCGACGCCGCGGCTCTTGCCAGCGCCGTCGCCGAGCTGTCGGCGGAGCGCGCGCTCCGCGTCGCACAACCTCGTTAGGGTGCTCGGCGGAGCACGCCGCCGCCCTGTCTAGAGTTCGAGAACCTTCCCGTGCCGCACATCGTTCAGGAAATTGGCGCCGCCGCGGGCCTGGCCGCAGTGGTCGGGCTGGCAGTGCTCTCGGCGCTGTACTTCTCGCAGGCGCGCGACGTCAAGCGGCTGCGCGAGTGGGCGGGCCGCGCGCCCGAGCGAGCGGCCGATCAGGCGTCCGAGGGCGTCGTCGCCCAGCCGCAGCGGACTGGAGTCGTCCAGCCGATCCCCGGTCGGGCGACCCCGGTGCCGGGCTCGCCGCTCGCCAGTGCCGCCGGCGCGCGACCGGGCGCGGCCACGGCCGCCGCGCAGACCAGGCCGCCCGAGGCGGCCCCGGTACCCCAG
>JBJMLJ010000328.1:0-2157 GCA_045805365.1 Thermoleophilaceae bacterium | reverse complement strand
GGACGGCCGCTTCGCGGTGAGCGGCGAGGGCATCGTCGCCGCCGGCGGGCCCAGGCAGCTGTTTCGCTTCTGCCGCGACCGGATCCGGCGGGCGGGCGACGAGCAGGGGCGCGCCTGGTGGCAGGAGGTCGCAGGCGTGCTCTCGCAGCGGGTGGTGCGCTGACTTCTCAACGAAAGTTCAACGCAGACCCGTGCTGATGTAGCCGATACGGGTGGTGCGGGCATCGCCCGTAAGGAGGAACGCGAGGCCCAAGGGAGCAAGCAGTTAACCCGCGAGGAGAAGAGCCGCCCAGCCGCGGTCGACCAGCCGGCGGCGCTCGGCGAGGCCGGCGAACGCCGAGGCCAGCTCGTCGGCCTCGTGCTCGAGCAGCCCGGAGACGATCAGGGCCCGCGGCGGGGCGGTCATCAGCTCGGCGACGCGAAGCAGCAGCGGGCGCATGAGGTTCGCGGTGACGATGTCGGCCTCGGGCGGCGGGTCCTCGCGCAGGTTCAGCCGCTCGATCCGCTCGAGCGCGACGCCGTTGGCGTTGGCGTTGGCGAGGGTCGCCTCGACGGCGCCGCGGTCGGAGTCCACGGCCGTGACCGGGTCGAAGCCGAGCTTGGCCGCGGCGATCGCGAGCACCCCCGAGCCGCAGCCCAGGTCGGCGAGCGAGCCCGACGGCTCGAGCTCGAGCAGCAGCTCGAGGCAGAGCCGCGTGGTGGGGTGCGAGCCGGTCCCGAAGGCGCGCCCGGGATCGACCACCAGGTCGAGCGCGCCCGGCCGTATCGCCTCCTCCTCCCAGGGCGGCCTGACCCACAGCCGGCCGCCCACGAGCACTGGCGCGTGGAAGCGCTTCCAGCGCTCGGCCCAGTCGTCCGGGACCTCGCGCCCCTCGACCCAGACACGCGTGTCGCCCACGCTGGCCTCGCCCTCCGGAAGCGCCGGAAGCTCGCCGGGCGCGCCGTACAGCGCGTACTCGACGAACCCCTCCCCGTCGACCTCCTCCACGCCGGCGGGCGCGAGCTCCAGGAGCGCGGCCAGGACCTGCTCCGCCTTGTCGGCCGGCGCCCGGACGGCGAGCCGGATCAGCGGAACGCGCGCCTCACCTTCGCGAACAGCGACTCGTCGGTCGGAGCGCGGAGGTTCTCCTCGGTCATCGAGGCGCCGAGCTCCTTGAGGAGCTTTCGCTGGTCCGGGTTCAGGTTGCGCGGGACGACGACGTTCAGAACCACCAGCTGGTCGCCACGGCGGCCGCGCCCGATGGTCGGCATGCCGCGGCCGCGCAGGGTCACCACCGTGCCGGGTTGCGTCCCCGCAGCGACCTCGATCTCCTCGTCGCCGTCGAGGGTCGGCACGGTAACCGTCGTCCCCAGGGCGGCCGCCGGCGCGGGCACGTCGACGGCCGTGATCAGCTCGCTTCCCTCGCGGACGAAGCGCTCGTCGTCGCGCACGCGCACGAGGACGTAGAGGTCGCCCGGCGGCCCGCCGCCCTCGCCCGCGTGGCCGCGCCCGGTCAGCCGGATCCGCTGCTCGTCAGCGATGCCCGGCGGCACCTCCACGTCGAGCGTCTTGCGCGCCGCCCGGTGTCCGCGGCCGGAGCAGACTGAGCAGGGCTCCCGCGGGATCTTGCCGTCGCCGCCGCAGGCGTCGCAGGGATGCGAGCGCACCAGCTGGCCGAACGCGGTGCGGGTCACGGCCCGCAGCTGGCCGGAGCCGCCGCAGCGCTCGCAGACGTCGATCGGGGTCCCCGGCTCCGCTCGGTTCCCGTGACAGTGCTCGCAGCGATCGACGACGTCGTACTGGACCTCGACCTTGCGTCCCTCGGCCGCCCCGGCCAGGTCGATCTCGACCTCGACCGCCACGTCGCCGCCCTGGATCGCTCCCGTGCCGCCGAAGCCGCCGCGGCCGAAGCCCGAGAACGGGTCGCCGCCGAAGAACGCATCGAAGATGTCGGCGAAGGAGCCGAAGCCGTGCGTCGTCGAGGCGTAGCCGCGCGAGTCGAGGCCGTCGAAGCCGAAGCGGTCGTAGACCCCGCGGCGCTCCTGGTCGCTGAGGATCTCGTAGGCCTCGGCGGCCTCCTTGAACTTCTCCTCTGCCTCCGGGTCGTGGCGGTTCACGTCCGGATGCAGCTCGCGGGCGAGCGCGCGGAAGGCCTTCTTGATCTCCTTCTCGTCGGC
>JBJMLJ010000327.1:0-3119 GCA_045805365.1 Thermoleophilaceae bacterium | reverse complement strand
TCGCCGTCCCTGGCCCGGATCCACCTCGACTTGGCCGATGGGGTCAGGGCCGAGCCCGCCGAGGCACGCTCGCTCGAGGCCCTCGACCGCTACGTCGACGCCCGCGTCCCGCGCGGTCGGCCGATCTTCGTCGCCAACCCGAGGCACGACCTCGTCAAGGTCGGCAACCCGCTCGTCTACGTGCTGCTCGACCGCCCGAACCCCACGCGCTACGACGTGATGCAGCCCGGCGTGGTCACCACGGCGAAGGTCCAGCGCGAGATGGTGCGGGACCTGCGCCGGACGCAGCCGCGCCTCGCCGTGCGCTGGGTCAGCCCGGTGGCCTCGCAGCGCGAGCCGGACGGCGCGGGCCGCTCCAGCGGGGTTCGCATCCTCGACCGCTACCTGGCCTCGACCTACGTGCGGGAGCGCCGCTTCGGCTACTACGAGGTGCTTGCCCGCCGTTAGCCTGAGGCCGCGGTTGCGTGTGACGAGCTCCCTCCACCCGGCCCGACTCGCGGCCGCCGCCATCCTGCTGGCCGGGCCGACGGCGATCGCGTTCTTCTCCGGCGGCTACTTCGACGAGGCGAGGCTGTGGGCGTGCCTCGTCGCCCTGCTCCTGGTCGTGGCCGTCGCGGCGGTCGCGCACCCGCCGCTGCCGCGCTCGCGGGCCCCTCGCGTGGCCCTGGCGGGCCTGGCGCTGCTGGCGCTCCTCGCCGGCCTGTCCGCGTTCTGGGCGCCCTCGCGCGGCCCGGCGCTCGACGACTCGCAGCGGCTGCTGCTCTACGCCGCGACCCTCGTGGCGGGGACGGCGGTGATGAGGCCGAGGCTGCTCGCGCGGGCGGTCGAGCCCGCGCTCGCGCTCGGCGTCCTGGTGGTGATCGGCTACGGGCTGAGCGGACGCCTGCTGCCCGGGATCGTCCACATGACCCACGGCTTCGCGAGCCAGGGGCGGCTCGACCAGCCGCTGACCTACTGGAACGCCGAGGGCGCCCTCGCCGCCATGGGGCTGACCCTGTGCGCGCGCCTGGCCGGCGACGGGAGCCGGCCGCTCGGCGTGCGCACGGCCGCGGCCGCCGCGGTCGCGCCGCTCGCGTCGGCCCTCTACCTGAGCTTCTCGCGCGGGGGGCTCGCGGGAATCGCTGCCGGGGTCGTGCTCCTGGCCCTGCTGTCGCCTAACCGGGCCCAGGCGCGGGCCCTGGGCCTGTGCGTGACCGTCGGCGGCCTGGCGATGGCGGCCACGGCGGTGCTGCCGGAGGTCCGCGAGGTTGTGGGCCACACTCATTCGCGCGAGCTCCAGGGACTCGCCCTGCTGGCCATCCTGAGCGCGCTGATCGTCGCCGCGGCCCTCGTTCAGGCCTGGGCCTGCGGCGCCGAGCGCGACGGGCGGCTGAGCTCGCGGCCCCTGTCGCTCACCCGCCGCACCGTCGCCGTTGCGGTGATTGCGGTCCTCGTGGCCGGCGGCGTCGCCTTCGGGCTCGCGTCCGGGGAGAAGGGCCCGCAGGCGCGGGGAGCCACGGCCCGGCGGCTCGGCTCGATCCAAAGCAGCCGCTACTCCTACTGGCGGGTGGCCTTCAAGACCTTCGCCCACCACCCGATCGCCGGCTCGGGCTCGGGTTCGTTCCGCTTCGAGTGGCTGAGAGAGCGCGACATCGCGGAGCCCGTCAGGGACGCCCACTCGCTCTACTTCGAGACGGCCGCCGAGCTGGGCCTGCTCGGCCTGATCGCGCTGGGGATGTTCCTCGGCGGCGTGGCCGCCTCGGTGCTCGCGGTCCGCGCCCGCGACCCGCTCCTGAGCCCGGGCCTCACGGCCCTGCTCGGCGTCTGGGCGCTGATGTGCGCCCTCGACTGGCACTGGGAGATGCCCGCGGTGACCCTGCCGGCGCTGGTGGCGGCGTCGACGCTGCTGGCCCGCGCCGACAGCTACGCCGAGGCTCCCGTCGCCGCGGTTGCCGTCGAGCGAACCGCGGCTGGGTAGGGGGGCGGGGTCGACCGCCCGGTCGCCTACAAAGTCATCCAGTGGCCCCAGGAGGGCCACAAAACGACATTCCAGGCCGATTCGGGCCGGCGGAACCCCCTACCTAGCCGCCGTTCGCCGGCGCCGCCGCCCCCAAACGGAGTCCACCGCCACCGCCGCCAGCACCACCAGCGACAGCTCCGCGGCCTGACGGAAGCGCGGCATGCCGAAGCTGGCCGCCGTGGAGAGCGTGACCACCACCACCGGGGCAAGCAGGACGAGCAGCGGCGCTCGCCGGCGGCGCAGCACGACCACGCCGTAGACGGAGAGGACGAGCAGCAGGTAGTACACGGCCGTCCCGGCCTCCTGCACGCGGTAGTCCCGCCCCTCCGCCAGGTGCGCCTGGTGGCGCGGCTGGTAGAGGTCCCAGGTCCGGAGGATGCGCACCGGGACGACGACGGCCAGCAGGCGCCCCGCGTGGTCGGCCGCGTACGTGCGTCCCTCGTGCCGCCAGATCGCGGCCTGCTCGGCCTCGTTCAGGCCCGGCCGGCGCCGGGACACGCAGTCGAGGTGCCAGAAGCCGAGGTCGGGCCCGTGATAGACGCCGTCGCAGTTCGCGCCCGCCACCACGGTGCTGTCGTTGGTCGAGATCAGGATCGGCCGGTCGAGCTGGACCCAGTTGCGGATCGTCCAGGGCGCGATCACGAGCGCTGCGGCCACCACCGGCGCGGCGAGCCGCACCAGGCGGCGGCCGCTTCCGCCGCGCCAGGCGAGCGGCAGCGCCAGAAAGGGGATGAAGAGAATCCCCTCGCCGCGCGTGAGCGACGCCAGCCCGATCGCGACACCGAGGGCGGCGGCGCGGCCGGCGGCCGGCCGGTCGAGGAGGCGGTAGGCGAGCAGGAGCGCCGCCGCCACGAGGGTGCCGTAGAGCGTCTCGCTCATGAGCGATCCGTCGGCGGCGATCAGCGTCGGATAGAGGGCGGCGATCCCCGCCGCGAGCAGGCCGGCCCGGTCGCCGGCCGCGCGCCGTCCGAGCAGGCCCAGCAGGTAGACGGTGATCGTCCCGGCGATGCAGCCGACCAGCCGGTGGGCGAGGAAGCTCGTGAACCCGAGCTTGGAGGCCGCGGCAAGCGCAAGCGGCCACAGCGGCGGATGGAGCGCGCTCGGGTAGGGGTGGGCCGCG
>JBJMLJ010000326.1:0-5941 GCA_045805365.1 Thermoleophilaceae bacterium | reverse complement strand
GACGACGAAAATCACGCGTGAATACGCTGCCGCCGTGGAGCTCATCCATCCCGAGCGGCGGGCGATCTCCCCGGACGAGCTCGCCTCCGGGCTGCGGCTCGGCGACCTCGCGGCCGACGGGCGTCCCTACCTCGGCCTGAATATGGTCTCGACGCTCGACGGCAAGGCCACCATCGACTGGCGGACGAAGGGGATCTCGAGCGACCTCGACAGGGAGCTGTTCCACCACCTCCGCACGCAGGCGGATGCCGTGATGGTGGGCGCCGGGACCGTGCGCGCCGAGCGCTACGGCCGCATCGCGAAGAGCGACGAGCTGCGCGCGAAGCGCAAGCGCGAGGGGCTCGCCCCCGACCCGCTCGCCGTCGTGGTGAGCGCTCGGCTCGACCTCCCCGCCGACCTGCCGCTCCTTCAACAGCAGGGGCAGAAGGTGCTGATCGCGACCGGCGCCGATGCCGTGCTCCAGGACGTTACGGCTGACATCGAGTACCTGCGCGTGGGGGACGACCTGCCGCTCCTGATGTCGAAGCTGCGCGAGGAGCACGGCGTTCGCTCGATCCTCTGCGAGGGCGGGCCGACGCTCAACTCGCACCTGTTCGCCGCCGGCCTCGTCGACGAGCTGTTCCTGACCATGAGCCCCAAGGTGAGCGGAGGCGCCGCGGCGCTGACGATCGTCGCGGGCAGGGACCTCGTCGAGCCCGCCGAGTTGCGGCTGATCTCGGTCGCCGCCGGCGACGACGAGCTCTTCACTCGTTGGAGGACCTCTAGATCTCGATAAGCGTCCCGTCGGGGCCGAGGTTCAGCAGGCGCGTGTCGCCCACGCGCGACTCCTGGCCCCAGCACTGATGGATGTGGCCGCAGACCGCCAGCGGCGGGCGCTTCTCCTCGATCGCGCTCAGGATGGCGGCGCTGCCGAGCCCGTCGTCGACGTGTCCGCGCGGCGGCGAGTGCAGCACGAGCACGGCGCCCTCCGGGCAGTCCTCGAGCCGCTCCCCGGCCTCCTCCTCGGTGAGGTCGAAGCTCCAGTCCCAGGGGGTGGTCGGGATGCCGCCGCCGAGGCCGAAGAAGCGCTCTCCGTCGAGCTCGGCTCCGTCGCCGTGCAGCACCCGCGCGGCCGGCCAGTCGCGGCAGGCGTCGCGCAGCGCGTCCGCCGTCTCGTTGTTGCCGGGGACGAGCAGGGTCGGCGTCTCGATCGCCGCGAGGCCGGCGATCGTCTTCTCGAGCCCGCGGTGCACGGACGCGAAGTCGCCGGCGCCGATGACCACGTCCGCCTCCACCGAGCGCTCCGCCAGCGACCGCGCGCGGCCGAGGTCGCGATGCAGGTCGCTGAAGGCGAGCAGCCTCATGCCCGGCGGAAGGATCGCAGGCCCCGGATAACCTCAGGCGGGTCATGAGGTCGACACGCGGACTTTGGGCCGGGCTCGCCGGAGCGCTGATCGCGCTCGCGATCGGCCTCTGGTGGGGCGGCCACCCCGAGTCCCTGCCCGGCTTCCTGCGGGACATCTTCGTCCAGAACGACCGCGCGCTCCAGGCCGAGGTCGTCAGCACGATCGAGGACAACTACTACAAGAAGATCCCGAAGTCGCAGCTCAACGAGGCGTCGCTGCGGGGCATGGTGGCGTCCCTCCACGATGCCTTCTCGCACTACGTGTCGCCGAAGGAGGCCAAGCGCTTCCAGGAGTCGATCGAGGGCGAGTTCGAGGGCGTGGGGATGACGGTCGAGAAGGACCGCCGCGGCCTCAAGGTGCTCACCGTGTTCCCCGGCACCCCGGCGCGCAAGGTGGGAATCCGCACTGGCGACCTGATCACCGCGGTCAACGGCCGCTCGATCGCCGGCCTCGACAGCGAGGTCGCAACGGCACGGATCAAGGGCAAGGCGGGGACGACCGTCGGCCTGCGGGTGGTGACGCCCGGAACCAAGCGGGCGCGCAACCTGCGCGTCGAGCGCAAGCGCATCGAGCTGCCCGTGGCCCAGGGCCGCACCGTCACACGCGACGGCCGCAAGCTCGCCGTGATACGGCTGCTCGGCTTCACGAGCGGGTCGCACGGACTGCTGCGGCAGCAGGTGCAAAACGCGCTGAACCACGGCGCGAAGGGGATCGTCCTCGACCTGCGCGGCAACGGCGGCGGCCTCGTGCGGGAGGCCGTGCTCGTCTGCAGCATCTTCATCGAGGACGGCACGATCGTCTCCGTCCGCGGGCGCAAGCGGGCGAACCGGACCGAGACCGCCAGCGGCGACGCGATCGCCACCCACATCCCACTGGTCGTGCTCGTCGACCGCGGGAGCGCCAGCGCCTCGGAGATCACGACCGGTGCGCTGCGCGACCGCCACCGGGCGACGATCGTAGGCACGCGCACGTTCGGCAAGGGTCTCGTCCAGGAGGTCGAGCCGCTCTCGAACGGCGGCGCGCTCGACATCACCGTCGCCAACTACTACCTGCCCGACGGCGAGACGATCCCGTTGCACCACGGGTTGCGCCCGGCGGTGCCCGCGCGCGACAACCCGCGCACCCATCACGACGAGGCGCTCTCGGTCGCCCTCGACACGCTGCTCCACAAGCGCCGGTGACGCCCGCCCCCCGGCGCGGCGCCCCGCTGGTGGCGGTGCTGGAACGACGCGGCCGCTTCCTGGTCGCGGAGCCGCTCTTCGACGTGGGCCCGCGGACCGCCGTCGACCGCCGCGGGGCCAACGAGGGCGACCTGGTTCTGATCGGCGCCGGCAAGCGCGGCGCCCGCGTCGTGCGGCGCCTCGGCCGGCCGGACGTGGCCCGCGACGTGCTCGAGGGGCTGATGCTGTCGCGCGGGCTGCACCGCGCCTACAGCCGCGCCGCCACGGCCGAGGCCCATGAGGCAGCGAGCGCTCCCTTCGCGGCCGCGGACCGCGTCGACCTGCGCGAGCTGCCGACCTTCACGATCGATCCCGACGAGGCCAAGGACTTCGACGACGCCATCTCCGTGCGGCGCGAGGGCGAGATCGTCCGGCTCTGGGTGCACATCGCCGACGTCACCGCCTATGTCCGGCCGGGCGGGGCGCTCGAGCGCGAGGCCTTCCGCCGCGCGACGAGCGTCTACGTGCCCGGGGCGGTCGAGCCGATGCTCCCCGAGGCTCTGTCGAACCGCGAGTGCAGCCTGAGGCCGGGGGAGGAGCGGCTCGCCGTGACGGTGGAGATGGAGCTCGAGGGGACGGCCGTCCGCCGGGTCGTCTTTCACCGCTCGCGGGTGCAGAGCGACGCCCGGCTCACGTATCGACAGGTCGACGAGGTCTTCGCAGGCCGCGAGCGCGCCGGCGAGCCGTGGGCCGAGCCGCTGAAGGCGGCGCGAGCGCTGGCCGCCGCTCTCGCCGAGCGCCGCTCCTCCCTGGCGATCTCGGGCGGCGAGCCTTCCTTCTCCTTCGACGCGGAGGGGCACGTCACCGGGGTCGTGTACGAGGAGCAGACCGAGTCGCACCGCGTGATCGAGCAGCTCATGATCCTCGCCAACGAGCAGGTGGCGGGGTACCTCGAGGACGCGCGCCTGCCGACGCTCTACCGCGTGCACGAGCGGCCCGAGCCGCAGTCGGTCGCCTTCATGGCGGAGCAGCTCGCCTCGCTCGACCTGCCGACGCCGCCGCTGCCGAAGCACATGAGCCCGCAGCAGGCCGCCGACATCGCGGTCGAGGCCTCCCGGATGATCCCGGACGGCTACGCGTTCCGGTCGCTCATCCTCCGCTCGTTGAAGCAGGCCTTCTACAGCCCGCGGAACGTCGGCCACGCGGGGCTGGGCAGCGCCCGCTACTGCCACTTCACCTCGCCGATTCGGCGCTACCCCGACATCGTGGCCCACCGGGCGCTGCTCCAGGGGCTCGGCATCGACGACGCCGCCGCGCCCGCCCACGAGCTCGACGAGGTCGGCGTCGTGAGCTCGGCCGCCGAGCGCGAGGCCATGCAGATCGAGCGGGACGCCGACGACGTTTGCCTCGCCTTCCTGCTCGAGCGCAATCGCTCGGATCGGCCCTACGAGGGGGAGGTGGTGGGGCTGATCGAGAAGGGCGCCTTCATTCGCTTCGGCGACGAGGGATTCGAGGGCTTCCTGCCCGTGCGCCGCCTCCGCGGCTGGTGGGTGCTGAACGAGCTCGGGACCGCTCTGGTCGCCGAGGAATCCGGTCGCCGCCTGCGCCTGGGCGACCCGATCGACGTGACCGTGGACCGGATCGATGCTCCTCGCGGTCGTGTCGATCTATCGTCGTAGGCCGCATGGCCAAGAAGAAGAAGCGCAAGGCGGCGCCGGGCGACGTCGCCACCAACCGCCAGGCGGGCTTCCGCTACCACCTGCTCGAGCAGTGGGAGTGCGGCATCCAGCTCCAGGGCTCGGAGGTCAAATCGCTGCGCTCGGGCTCGGTCCAGTTGAAGGACGCCTACGCGGAGATCCGCGACGGCGAGGTCTGGCTGCAGAACATGCACATCGCGCCCTACAAGCCAGCGGCTGCCGAGAACCACGACCCGGAGCGGCCGCGGAAGCTCCTGATGCACCGGCGTGAGATCGAGCGGCTGATCGGCAAGACCGGGGAGAAGGGGCTGACCCTCGTCCCCACCCGCGTGTACTTCAAGGGATCGCGCGCGAAGGTCGAGCTGGCCCTGGCCCGCGGCAAGGAGCGCCACGACAAGCGCCGCGCCATCAAGGACCGCGAGACCCGGCGCGAGATCGACCGGGCTATGTCAGAGCGTCGCTGACATCACAACGCAGTCCACCTTCACCCCGTCCGGCAGCTTCACGGCGATGCGCTCCTTCTCCTCGAAGCCGCAAGCCCGATAGAGCGGCTCTCCGGGACCGGTTGCGCCGAGGATCAGTTCGCGGAAACCCTCGGCACGCGCGGCGTTCGCCGAGGCCGCGAGGATCGCCCGGCCTAGCCCGCGCCGCGTCCAATCGCCGCGTACGAACATCGCGCGGATACGCGCCGGCTCCGTCCGCGGGTCGAGCAGCCGGGCGTCCTCCTCGGACGAGACCTTGCCCGCCCACGGCTTGTAACGCCTCGACCAGCCCCCGCAGGCGACGATCTCGCCCTCGGCCTCGTGGACGAAATACGTCCCATCCTCGATCAGCTGCGTGTCGAGCTCGGCGATGTGCTCCACGCCGCTCGCGGTCTGGCGCTCGTCGTAGTAGCGAGGGAACAGCTCGCGGGCCGAGGCCTTCATCAGCTCCTCGATGGCGTCCGCGTCGGACGGACGCGCCAGACGTAGCTCGGCCACGGCTCTATCCTTCCAGGAGAACATACGGGGGCGTACTAGCTTCGACGTGGAGCTGAATCGTCCCGGTGTAGCGAGTCGAGGACCCCGGGTTGGCCTCGTAAAAATTCCCCGGGACCAAATAAGTGCGGACTCTCATGAGTTCGCCCTCGCCGCTTAAATAGGCGAGGGAGTCGCACCGGGCAGCCCGCGGTCCGGATTAGCGGCTTCAGCTAGCGGGCTCACCGGTGGCGCAGGACCCTTGGCGACATCGGGACACCACTTAGGAGGGTGTGGCTCCGGTGACGTACCCCTCGGATCGACCGACCCGGACGCCGAGATCAGACTCCGGGAGGAACGCTCGTAGCAAGCACCGGAACGTGGTTCCGCGGACGCCGGGGCAGAACCGGCCGCCTCCACTCACAGATTCGTAACGCTCGTAACCCCGCGGCGTCGGTAGCGCCGCCAACCTGGCATGCATGACGGACGTGGGCTCCTTCGCGGGCGATATCCGCCCGTCAAAGCGCCCACGTGATCGGGAGATCGCAGCACTCGCCGAGGCTCAGCACGGGGTCGCGGCTCATTGGCAGCTCGTACGGATGGGGCTCGGTCGGGCGGCGATTCAGCATCGGCTCCGAGCCGGGAAGCTTCGCGGCGTGGGGCATGGCGTCTACGGCGTCGGTCATTCGGTGCTCAGCTGGCAGGGGCGCTGCGTGGCGGCGGCGCTCTCGTATGGGCGCGAG
>JBJMLJ010000325.1:0-4770 GCA_045805365.1 Thermoleophilaceae bacterium | reverse complement strand
GCTCTGGAGCACGCGCTTGCGCCCGTAGAGATCGCCGAGCTTGCCGTAGATCGGCGTGACGGCGGTCTGCGCGAGCAGGAACGCGCTCGTGACCCACGAGATGTGATCGAGTCCGCCGAGGTCGCCGACGATCGTCGGGAGGGCCGTGGCGACGATCGTCTGATCGAGCGCCGCCATCAGCAGCACCAGCATCAAGCCGGTCAGGATCAGGCCGAGCGAACGTCCCGCCCGCGGCGCCGGCAGTGCGGCCGTGGCACCGGCGGCTGCCATGGTCCGAGCCTAGCCGCCGGACGCTGCTCAGTGCCCGTTGGCCAGCGGACCGCCCCTCGTCTAGATCTCGGCCGGCGCCCCGAAGCGGTGAAGCAGCTCGGGGATGGCGATCGTTCCGTCGTCGCGCTGGTGGTTCTCCACCAGCGCGATGATGGTCCGGCCGACGGCGACCGCGGTGCCGTTCAGCGTGTGCAGGTGGCGCGGCCCCTTGCTCTCCGCGGGCCGGTAGCGAGCGTCCAGCCGGCGTGCCTGGAAGTCGGTCGTGTTCGAGCACGACGTCAGCTCGCGGTAGCGCTCCTGACCCGGTAGCCACGCTTCCAGGTCGTACTTCTTGGCGGCCGAGGCGCCGAGATCGTCGACCGCGATGTTCACCACCCGGTAGGGGATCTCGAGCGCCTGGAGCAGCTCCTCCTCTATCGCCAGCAGGCGCTCGTGCTCCGCCTGCGCCTCCTCGGGCACGACGAACGTGAACATCTCCACCTTGTCGAACTGGTGCACCCGGAAGATGCCGCGCGTGTCCTTGCCGGCCGCCCCGGCCTCGCGCCGGAAGCAGGTCGAGAAGCCGGCGTAGCGGAGCGGCAGCTCGTCCTCGGCCAGCAGCTGCCCGGCGTGGAGCGAGGCAAGCGGGACCTCGGAGGTGCCCGCAAGGTAGAGGTCGTCGTCGGGGACGCGGTAGATCTGCTGCTCGGTGTCGGGCAGGAAGCCGGTGCCGAAGAGAGCCTCCCCGCGCACGAGGACGGGCGGCACCACGGGGGTGAAGCCCTTGCCCTCGAGCGTCTCGAGCGCCCATTGCACGAGGGCGAACTCGAGCCGCACGAGCGGCCCCTTGAGATACGCGAAGCGCGAGCCGGACACGCGCGCGCCCGCCTCCAGGTCGACCAGATCGCCCAGCAGCTCGAGGTGGTCGCGCCCCTTGGCGCCGCCCTCGCCCACCTCGCGGAGCACCTCGTCCTCCGCCGGCGCGGAGGCGTCGGGGAGGTTGGGCAGGGCGAGGAGCAGCTCGTCGCGCTCCTTCTCGGCCGCCGCGATGTCGGTCTCGAGCGACTTCTCGCGCTCGCCCACCGCCCTGACCTCGGCGATCGCCTCCGTCGCGTCCTGGCCCTCCCGCTGGAGCTCGCCGATCCGCTTGCTCGCGGTGTTCTTCTCGGCGCGCAGCTGCTCGAGCTCGGGCAGCAGCTCGCGCCGGCGGGCGTCGGCCTCGAGGACGCCGTCGACCGCCTCGGCGTCCAGGCCGCGGCGGGCGAGGGCCGCCTTGGCGCCCTCGGGGTCGTCGCGGATCTGCCTGAGGTCGAGCACCGCGGCGGGCTAGCCGCTGCAGGCCGGATCCCGCTGCGGCTTCTTGCCGGAGCAGGCGGAGAGGAAGTCGGCGATCTTCTGCGCGTTGTCGCCGACGACGACGTTCGCCGGCATGATCGCCCCGGAGAAGCCGCCGTTGCGGATGGCGAAGAGGACGTCGTCCCGCTTGACCTTCCGCTGGTTGAAGTTCGGGCCGTTGGTGCGCTCCCCGGGCTGCAGCTGGCCCTCGGGCTTCGAGCCGTAGGCGTTCGCGGAGGAGAGCGAGTGGCAGCCGCTGCAGCGCTGGCTGAAGAGGACGGCGCCCGTGTGCAGGTTGGGCTGGTTCTTCGAGACGGTCACCCTGCCGCCGCAGCCGGCGGCCAGCAGGGCAAGTCCGAGCGCGACGGGCAGGGCGAGGCGGGTCGGGCGCATCACGCGGCGGCATACTATCCGCCGCCCATGCGCCGCCCGTGGGTCGTCGCCGCCGTCAGCCTCGTGCTGCTCGCGGGCTGTGGCGGAGACCGGCATCACCCCGTCCGCAGCGTCACGGTGCGGGCCGGGCAGCCGCTCCGCGTCAGCGCTCGCGAGTACTACTTCGACCCGGCGAAGGTGGTGGCGGGAGCCGGGCGGCTCGAGGTCGTCCTCAGCAACGCTGGAAGCCTGGCCCACGACATCCGGATCACGCGCGTCGGCAAGGACGTCGGCGGGACGCCGGCGTTCGAGGGCGGCCGGCGCACGGCCCGCGTGAGCCTGACGAAGGGCCGCTACCGCTTCCTCTGCACGGTCGGCGATCACGCCAAGCTGGGCATGGTCGGCACGATCGATGTTCGCTGAGCGGAAGGAACGCGTGCGCGCGCGACGAATCTCGACCTGCCCCGGCGACGGTCGGTGACGGCTCCAGCAGGATGGACGGGAGTCGTCCAACGGCGGCGATACGAACCGCCGTCGGGGCAGTTACCTCCGCTTTGCGAAGCGAAGCAGGGTGCCCCTGGACTGAGGACGGACGTCGACCTCGTCCATGAGGCGGCGCATGAAGTCGAGGCCACGGCCCTGCTCCGGCACCTCTCCGCGGCGCTGGACCCGGGGCACGAAGTGCCCGGTGTCCTCGACCTCGAACACGAGCGCGCCGGCCTCCTCGAGGACGGTCAGGCGGATCGGGTCCGTTTCGCTCGTCGAGCCGTGCTGGATGGCGTTCGTCACCGCCTCGCTCATCGCCAGCTTGACCATGTAGAGCGACTCACCCTCGAGCCCGAACTCGACGGCCGCCTCCTCGGCGAAGTCGCGTGCCTCCTTCAGCCGCGCGAAGTCGGCACTGATCGATTGCTGCCTCGCTCTGAATACCCCGCCCGCCGTAGCGCTCCGCTTATACCCGCGTGCGCGCGGGGGGACTCAGGATCCTGTCTGGTAGGCGCGCAGGGCGAGCGTGAGGATCAGCAGGGCGCCCACGGTCATTATCCCCATCTCCCCGAGCGCCACCCGGCGCGCGATGGCCACCCTCTCCGGACGCTCCAGGGCATCCACGTCGTCTATGCCCTCGAGCTCACGCTGGGCGACCCCCCCGCGCATCCCCTCGCTGACCAGCGATACGACCAGCGGCGCGATCCCGTAGAGGATGTGGAGATCGTCGTGGGGGCGATCGCCCTGCGCCAGCAGCAGCAATCCGAGGATCGCCTGGACGACGACGAAGGCCTGCCCGATCCGCAAGAGCGGCCAGAAGACGACCGACGGATCCTTGCGCGTCCAGGCGACGGAGCCCCAGCCCGCGGCGAGCGCGTTGGCCGCCAGCAACCCGATGCCGACGGCCCCGTGAATCCCGCTCACAATGCGCCCTTCCGCACTATGTAGCACTGCCGCACAAGCTTCGTTATACATCCGAGCCCGGTGCTCAAGAGCTATGTGCCAGCCCTCGTCTTCCTCATCCTGGGGATCGGCGTCGGTACTGCCTTCACCCTGCTGAACAGCGTGCTCGGACCACCGCGGCGGGGCACCGTCAAGCAGGAGCCCTACGAGTGCGGACTGCCGTCGGAGGTGCGCAAGAGCTTCCGCTTCGGGATCAGCTTCTACCTGATCGCGATGCTCTTCATCCTGTTCGACATCGAGGTCGTCTTCCTCTACCCGGTCGCGCTTGAGCTGAGGGCGTTTGGGGTGTTCGCGCTCGTGGAAACGATCGTCTTCGTGGTGCTGCTGCTCGTCGCCTTCGTCTATGTATGGCGGAGGGGAGCGCTCGAGTGGACCTGAGGGTCCAGAGGCTGCGCGCCCAACAGCTCCTCCGGGGCGACATCGAGGACGAGGAGCTTGAACGCCAGGTCCAGGAGCGGCTCGTCTTTACGACGCTCGAGAAGGCCCAGAACTGGGCGCGCAAGAACGCCCTCTGGCCGCTCGGCTACGGCACCGCCTGCTGCGCGATCGAGATGATCACGACGGCCGCGGGTCCGCGAGCCGACCTGTCGCGCTTCGGCGCCGAGGTGGTCCGGGCGTCGCCGAGGCAGGCCGACATGCTGATCCTCTCCGGGCGGCTCTCGGTCAAGTGGGCGCAGGTCGCGCGCCGGCTCTACGACCAGATGCTCGAGCCGAAGTGGGTCATCTCGATGGGCGCCTGCGCGTCGAGCGCCGGGATGTTCAACAACTACGCCCTAATCGCCGGCGCCGACAAGTTCCTGCCGATCGACGTCTACGTGCCCGGCTGCCCGCCGCGGCCGGAGGCGCTGATGTACGGCGTGCTCAAGCTCCAGGACAAGATCGCGAACGACCCGGGCCTCGGCTGGCGGAAGCGCTACAACGCTGAAGGGACGGAGGAGAAGGGCGGCTCGAATGCCTGACGCGACCGGGCTCGAGCTGATCGCCCAGCGCGTCCGCGAGCAGGTGGCCAAGGACGCGGTCGCCGACACGATCTACCACCGCGGCCAGGCCACGATCGAGGTAGCGCCGACGAGCGTGCACGAGGTCCTCGACTACCTCCGCGACCGCGACGACGAGCCCTGGCCCTACCTCATGAGCGTGCATGGGGTCGACTACCTCCCCGACGAGCCGCGGCTGGCGGTCCACTACCAGCTGCTCTCCATGGAGCGGCTCGATCGCCTGAACGTGCGCGCCCGCGTCGGCGTCGACGAGCCGAAGCTGCCGACCGTCGTCGACCTGTTCCCCACGGCCGACCATCAGGAGCGCGAGGTCTTCGACATGTTCGGCGTCGTCTTCGAGGGCCACCCCGACCTGCGCCGGATCCTG
>JBJMLJ010000324.1:0-7855 GCA_045805365.1 Thermoleophilaceae bacterium | reverse complement strand
GGGCGTGCGCGGGGTCGACCTCAACCCGGGCGACTCCGAGCGGGCGCTGGACGAGCTGCGCGAGGCCGGGGCGACGGTCGCGTGAGCCGCGACGCGGCTGGCTGGGAGCGCATGCTCCAGAGCATGCGGACCTTCTTCGCCCTGATGCCGAAGACCTCCGAGGGCGGCCGTGCGGTCAGGCTCGACGGCGTCGTGGCCACCGTGGCCCCGGCCGTGCCCGAGCGCTCGGTCCCGAACTCGGTGGTCTACGAGACCGAGGAGGCCCTGGCGGACTCGCTCGAGGAGCTTGCGCAGATCTACGAGGAGGCCGGGGTCAGGGCCTGGACCGTCTGGGTTCCGGCATATCACGAGCGGGCGGCGCAGCTGCTCGAGCGGGCGGGCCACGAGCTCGACGCCACCCCCACCGGCATGATCGCCGACCTGGACGCGGTCGAGCCGCCGCGCCCGGACGACCCAGAGGTCGAGCCCTCGCCCTCTAGCGCCGATCTCGGGCGTATTAACGACCTGGCCTACGGGACCGGCGACGCCTTCCAGCGGCTGCTGGGCGACAGACCCGCTGACCCGAGCCACACGTACCTCGCCCGGGCGGACGGTCAGGCGGCGGGCTCGGTGGTGAGCTACGACCACCAGGGCGACTGCAGCATCTGGTGGGTCGCGACGGTGCCCGAGGCGCGCGGGCGCGGCCTCGCCGCCGGTCTCCTCCGGCGGGCGCTGGCGGACGGCACGTCAAGGGGGTGCGACGTGAGCACGCTCCAGGCCACGAAGGCCGGCCGGCCCGTCTACGAGCGGCTCGGCTACCGACCGCTCGGCGAGATCCAGATGTGGGAGCGCCGCCGCTAGGCCGCGATCGCCGCCGGCTGCGAGAGCTCCACCTCGCCGAGCGGCGCCGGCCGCGCGATGTGGAAGCCCTGGGCGTAGTCGACGCCGTAGCCCCGGAGCAGCTCGAGCGTCGGCCCGTCCTCGACGAACTCGGCAACCGTCCGCTTGCCGAGGCCCCGCGCGATCTGGACCACCGACTGGACGAGGAGCTGGTTGGTCCGGTCGTCGCCGAGCCCCCTGATGAACTCGCCGTCGATCTTCACGTAGTCGAAGCGCATGTGCTTCAGGTAGTAGAAGGAGGCGAAGCCGGCGCCGAAGTCGTCGAGGGCGAACTCGCAGCCGAGCTCGCGTAGCCGGTTGGCGAACTCGCGGGCGCGATCCACGTTCACGATCGCGGCCGTCTCGGTCACCTCGATGCAGAGGCCCCGGCCGTCGATGCCGTGGCGCTCGAGCTCGGCCGCGATCATCTCGGGCAGCCCCGGCTCGGTGATCGACTTGGCCGACATGTTCACCTCGATCGCGACCTCGCATCCGGCGGCTCGCTGCTCGGCCAGCAATCGGATCCCCTCGCGCAGGACCCAGCGGTCGATCTCCTGCACGAGGTCGAAGCGCTCGGCGACGTAGAGGAAGGTGGCGGGCGGGATCAGCTCGCCGTCGTCGCCGATCATCCGCAGGAGCAGCTCGTGCCGCGGGCAGGTGTCGTGGGCGAGGGAGAGCACCGGCTGGGCGTGGAGCACGAAGCGTTCCTCGTCGAGGGCGGTGCGGATGCGATCGGCCCAGGTCAGCCTGGCCTGCATCCGCTCCTGCCGGTCGCCGCTCGCGTCGAAGGTCACGGCCCGGTCGCGCCCCGCCTCCTTGGCGTCGTACATCGCGATGTCGGCCTCGACCATCAGCTCGGTGTGGGTCAGCCGCGGCCGGTCGCCGAAGGTCGCCACTCCGATGCTGGCCGTCACCCGCGACGAGCGGTCCCCCGCCTCGACGATGCCCTCGCTGCGCACCGCCTCGAGCAGGCTCTCGGCGACCAGCAGCGCCTCCGGCTCGTCGATCCGGGGCAGGATCACCGCGAACTCGTCGCCGCCGAGCCGGGCCAGCACGTCGGTTTGCCGGAGGCGGTTGTCGAGCGCGATCCCGACCCTCGAGATCAGCTTGTCGCCCACCGCGTGGCCAAGCGAATCGTTGACGTACTTGAAGTTGTCGAGGTCGAGCGCGAGGACCGCGCCGGAGTACTCGTAGCGAGCGGCCGAGTTGATCTCGCGGGTGAGCTCCTCCTCGAAGCGGCGGCGGTTGTACTGGCCGGTGAGGGGATCGTGATCGGCCATGAACTGGAGTTGGCCCTCATAGCGCTTGCGCTCGGTGATGTCCTGCACCTGGACGAGCAGGTGCCGCGGCTCGCCGTCGGTGCCCCGGATGAGCGACATCCTGAGCTCGACGGGTACCGGGTGGCCCTGCGGGTGGAGGTAGCGGGTCTCGCCGCTGTAGTTGGGCGTCTGCCCGGCGAGCATGCGCTCGATCGCGTCCGTGTGGTCCGCGAGGTCGTCGGGATGGGCGATCGCCTTGGAGGTCGTGGCCTCGAGCTGGTCGCGCGAGTAGCCGGTGATGTCGCACATGGCGCGGTTCACGCGCAGGAAGCGGCCGTCCTCGGGCCGCAGCAGGGCGACCCCGATCGGCGCCTCGTCGAACGCCGTCCGGAACAGCTCCTCGGTGTCGCGGAGCGCGCGCTCGAGCTCGAGGCGCTCGGTCACGTCGCGCGCGGCGCCGTAGAGGAGCCCCTCCTCGGGAACTCCGACCACGCTCCACTCGAGCCAGCGCCAGCCGCCGTCCTTCGTCCGCCAGCGGTTCTGGAACGCGCTCGTCTCGGCGCCTCCCGCCAGGCGCGCGGCCTCCGCAGCGGTACGTTCGCGGTCGTCCGGGTGGACCAGCTCGACGAAGGGGCGCCCGCGCAGCTCCTCGGGGCTCCAGCCGAGGATCTTCGCCCAGGCGCCGTTCACCGTCACGAGCTGGCCGTGGAAGTCCGCGGTCGCCAGGACGTCGCGCGAGATGTCGAAGTAGCGCGCCGCCTCGGTCAGCCGCGCCTCGTGGCGCTTGCTCTCGGTGACGTCGCGGATCGCCGCCGTGACGAACCAGCCGTCCTCGGTCTCGAGCGGGTTGAGCCGGATCTCGACGGGGATCGCCGTGCCGTCGCGGTGCAGCGCGAGCTGGTTGCGGCCGTTTTCGCCGTTCAGGCCGCCCGGCACGAGCCGCTCGATCTGCCTTCCGACGAGCTCCGTGCGGTCGTAGCCGAGCAGGCTCTCCGCCTCGTGGTTGGCGAGCGTGATCTCGCCGTCGGAGTCGACGACCACCATGGCGTCGGGCGCGGCCTCGAGCAGCGTGCGGAAGCGCCGCTCGCGGTCCTCGAGCTCGCGCTCCGCCCGCTTGCGGTCGGAGATGTCACGGATGATCGCCGTGAAGTAGCGCCCGCCACCGGCCTGCCAGTCGGTCAGCGAAAGCTCGATCGGGATCTCCTCGCCGTCCCTGGTCAGCGCCGGCAGCTCGACGGGCCCGCCGAGCAGGCGCCGCTCACCGCCGGCCGCGACGCGAGCCAGGCCATCGACGTGCGCCGCCCTTCGCTCCGCGGGCATGAGCATCGTGAGCGGCTGGCCGAGCACCTCGTGCAGGGGGTAGCCGAAGAGCGCCTCCGCGGCGGGGTTGAAGTAGGTGATCGTGCCCCTCTCGTCGGCGGAGATGATCGCGTCAAGAGCGGTCTCGGCGAGCGCGCCGAACTGCTCCTCCCTCGCCCGGATCTGCTCGACGCGGACCCGGCGCTCGTCGTCGATCTGCCCGAGCCAATGGGCCGCCCAGGCGATGAGGACGAGGAAGAGGGAGATGACGAGGATCGAGAACAGCGCGGTGCCCGCGCCGACGTCGAACAGCCCGGCATTCTGGCCGAGGACCTGCAGGAGCCCGAGCCCGAACGGGATGGCGACGCCGGCCGCGGCGAGCCGGCGCAGGATCGGCGCGCCCGCCGCATCGCGGAGCAGCCCGCCCACGATCGTGCAGTCGGGACGCATCACCGCGATTCCGAGCCAGAGCACGACGAAGGTCACGGCGGCGTGGATGGGCAGGCCGCTGACCGTCGACAGCCCGCGCAGGTAGTCGATCCCGTACACCCAGCCGATCGCGCCGGTGAGGATGACCGTCCCCGAGACCGCGAGGCCGACCGAGAGCGGCCGCCGGCCTCGCTCGCGATCGAGGTCCAGGAGTGCGAGGGTGGCGCCGACCAGGACGAACGCGATCGCGGTATGCGGCGACGGCCGACCCGGGTACGGGCCGGTGTCGTGGAAGAGAAGCGTGTCGATCCCGATCCCGCCGAAGAGGTACTCCCCGATGGTTACGAGGCCCATGGCGACGACCGCGAACGCGGCCGCGCGGCCGGCGACGAGCCTTGCGCGCGGCGCCTCGGGATCCCGCAGCAGCAGCACCGCGAGGCCGCAGAGGAGGAAGCCGATCGCGGTGTTCGGCTTCATGCTCGGGTCGCCCGGGGCGACCTGCTTCAGCGCTCCGACGTCGAGCGCCCAGCCGACGAGCACGGCGACGCCGACCGCCAGCGAAACGCTGGCGGCGAGCGCAACCATGGGCCAGAAGGCGGCCGTCGATGTCCCTTGCCGGGGGCGCGGCATGGAGTACGTGTTCATCGACGCAATGTCCCTCTCCTTTAAGGAGGGGGGACCGCCTTGCA
Source organism: Thermoleophilaceae bacterium (assembly GCA_045805365.1). Classification (GTDB taxonomy): domain Bacteria; phylum Actinomycetota; class Thermoleophilia; order Solirubrobacterales; family Thermoleophilaceae; genus DASXBA01. The sequence continues at coordinate 3,321 of JBJMLJ010000324.1, read as the reverse complement.
TTGGATTCGCCGCTAGAGCTGCTGCACTTCGCTGCCGCCGGCGGGAGGCGGCGTGCCGAGCTCGAGCTCGGCGGCGAGCCGCGGCCGGCCCACGTAGAAGCCCTGGGCGTAGTCGACGCCCTGGCTCTGGAGGAGCGCGAGCGTCTCGGAGTCGCCCACGCGCTCGGCGATCGTGCGGCAGCCCAGGCTGCCGGCGACCTCGACGACCGACTTCACGACCATCCGGCCGGCGCGGTTGTGGGGCAGGTCCTTGACGAACGAGCCGTCGATCTTCACGTAGTCCACGGCGAGCTGCTGGAGGTAATGGAAGGAGGCGAGCCCGGAGCCGAAGTGGTCGAGCACGAGCTGGCAGCCGAGGCTCCGGACGGACTGGGCGAGCGCGCGCACCGACTCCACGTTCTCGATCGCGGTGGCCTCGTCGATCGCGAGCGACAGCTGCGAGCCCGGGACGCGGGCCGCGTGGAGCTCCCGCGCGATCAGCTCGGCGAGGCCGCTGTCGGCCACCGAGGGGGCCGACAGGTTGACCTCGAAGAGGAGCTCGCGGCCGGCCTCGTTGGCCCGGGCGAGCATCTTCGCCGCCTCGCCGATCACCCAGCGGTCGAGCTCCTTGGCGAGGCCGAAGCGCTCGGCCACATACAGGAAGGTCGCGGGCGGGATCAGGTCGCCGTCGTCGCCCAGCAGGCGGAGAAGCAGCTCGTAGCGGGTGGGCGGCTCGCCCTTCAGGCTCACGATCGGCTGCGCGTGGAGAACGAAGCAGTCGTCCTCGAGCGCCTCGCGGATCCGGTCGGCCCAGCCGTGCTCGCCCTCACGGGGACGCCGCCGGCCGGCGGCGCGGCGGACGACCATCCGGTCGCGCCCGGCCTCCTTGGCGTCGTACACGGCGAGCTCGGCCTCGACGAGCAGCTCTTCGGGGCTGAGCCCCTCGGCGCCGGTGAAGAGCAGCACGCCCGCGCTGGCGCTGACGGGCCGTCCGTCTGCCGCCCTCAGGGCGCGCACGGTGGCGATCAGCTGCTCGCCCAGGCTCCTCGCGTCGGCCTCGCGGGCGCCCTCGAGGACGACGGCGAAGGCGTCGCCGCCGATCCGTGCGACAGCGTCGCCGCGGCGGACGGACTCGCGCAGCGCGCGGCCGGCCTCCGCGAGCAGGGCGTCGCCGGCCGGGCGGCCCAATGAGTCGTTCAGCGAGCGAAGCCCGTCTACGTCGACCACCGCTACGGCGCCGGAGCCGGCGGCCTCGAGCTGGATCTCGAGCTGGCCGCGGTCGGGCAGGCCGGTGAGGAAGTCGTGGTCCGCCAGGAAGGCGACCCGCCGCTGGGAGCGGCGGCGCTCGCGCAGGTCCTCGGCGTGGACCAGGAGGAAGGGGACGTCGTCGTGCTCGCGCAGGATCGTGACGCCGAGGTCGACCGGGAGCTCCCGCTCACTCGCGTCCATGAGGCGGACCTCGCCCTGCCAGCGCCCGCGGCCGCGCTCGAGCAGCGGGCGCAGGCCGGCGCGGAGGTGCTCGCGGTCGCTCGGGTGGGCGAGCTGCTCGAGGGTGACCCTCTCGAGCCGCTCCCTCGGGATCCCGGTGAGCTCGCACAGCGCCGCGTTCACGCGGGTGAGCTGGCCGCTCGAATCGGTCAGGACCATTCCGATCGGCGCGTCCTCGAAGCTCCGCTCGAGCCGCTGGCGCTCGTGCTCGCTGTCGCCGAGGCGGCGCTCGTGCTCGGCCTTGGCGGCGCGCTGGAGCAGCTCGGCCCTCGCCGCCTGGAGGCGGGCCTGGCGGAGCTCCTCGGCGAGCCGCTCGCGGTCCTCCTCCGACTCGGCGGCCTGGGCCTGGGCGGCCTTGATGCGGGCCTCGGCGCTGGCGCGCTGCTCCTCGAGCGCGCGCAGCTCGTAGAGGTCGTTGACGACCAGGTGGAAGCTGAGCCGGCCCTCGCTGCGGATCGAGGAGAGCGTCACCTCGACGGGAACCTCGCGGCCCCACTTGCCGCGGGCCTCGAGCTCGATCCGCTGGCCAATGCCGGAGACCTCGTCGGCGCGGCGCAGCACCTCGAGCGTGGCCTCGTATGGGAGGCGAAGCTTGGCGGGGACGATCGTGTCGGTCAGCCGTCGGCCGAGGACCTCGGTCCGCGACCAGCCGAAAGTCCGCTGCGCGGCCGGGTTCCAGTCCGTGACCAGCCCCTCCTCGTCGATCGTGATCACGGCGTCGAAGGCGGTGCCGATCAGCTCATGGACGCGCCGCTGCTCGGTGTCGCGCTGGCTCTCGGCGTGGCGCAGGCGCTCGGACTGGTTCCTGGTGTCGCGCACGGCGCGCCGGCGCTCGGCGGCGAGGGCGACCGCCGCCAGCGAGATGCCGAGCGCGACGGCCAGGAAGGTACGCATCCCGAGCAGCCTGTCCGCGGTCGACGCGACCGCGTTGGCGAACGGGCCGTGGTCCTCGACCGTGAGCCGCGCCGCGATCAGGCTCAGCGCCAGGCCCCCGAGGCTCGTCGGCACGGCGCCGAAGCGAACCGAGGCGGCCACGAGGAGCGGCAGCGCCAGGGCTGCGGGGAGGGCGCTCCGGAGACCACCGACCGACGGGTCGGCGCCGAAGACGAGCAGGGCGACGGCGATGACAGCCGCGAGCAGGAGCACGCTCTCGGCCACGGCGCGCTTGGTCGGCCGCTGCCCGGCGGCGTCGCGCAGGGCGACCGCAACCGGGGCGACGGCGAGCATCCCGACGGTGTCGGAGGTCCACCAGGTGATCCAGGTCGAGCCCAGCGGATTCCCCGCCTCCGAGCTCAGCGCGGCGGCGCCGGCGATGGCGCCCGCGGCACAGGCAAGCGCGGCGGCGGCGATCAGGGCGGCGACGTCGCGGAGGCGAGCAAGGGACGGCCGGCGGCCGAGGGCGCGCGTCAGGAGGACCGCGGCCAGGAGTCCCTCCGCCCAGCCGGCGGCGGCCGCGACCGCCGTGGCGGGAGTTGGGTTCCCGTCGACCATCACCGACGCTGCGGCCCCGGCGAGCGTGAAGACGCCGATGGCGCGCCAGTTGCGCGAGTCGCTGCCCAGCAGGGCCGCGAGTAGGACCCCACTCGCGAGCCAGATGGCGGTGAGGCCGTCGGCGACGAACAGTGTGCCGGCGCGGGCGGCAAGGAAATAGGCGGCGCCCGAGCCGAGGCCCCAGAGCAGGGTCCGGCTGCGGCCCGACGCACGCATGCTCTTCATCCGCGCCCTCACTGCGTCCTGAATCGGCAATTCGTTCAGGGCGCTTTAGCTCAGGGACTAGGAGCCAGGAGTTAGGAGAGCTCGACCTTCTCCTCGAACATCACTTCGCCCTCCAGGGTGCGGTGGACCGGGCACTTG
>JBJMLJ010000323.1:0-2843 GCA_045805365.1 Thermoleophilaceae bacterium | reverse complement strand
GCGCCCCGAGTCGGGATCGGCGACCTCAGCCGCCCCCGCGGCGGTGCCTTCGGCGAGCAGTTCGGCGGGCTCGGCCACGGCTCCCACCAGAACGGCACCGACGTCGACGTCTACTACCCGCGGCTCGACGAGGAGGAGCGTGCGTCGGCTAACCCCGACCAGGTCGACCTCGATTACGCCCAGGCGCTGGTTGACCTGTTCGTCCGCGCCGGCGCCAAGTACGCCTTCGTCGGCCCGGACCTCGGCCTGACCGGCCCGCCCAGGATCGTCCAGCCGCTCGTCTTCCACGACGACCACGTCCACGTGCGCTTCCGGGCGCCGCGGAGCCGTCGCTAGCGTTGAAAGGGTGTTCAGGGACACCGCCCCCGCGCTCCAGCTGCGCGGACTGACGAAGCGCTACGACGACGGCACGCTCGCCCTCGAGAACTTCGACCTCGAGATCCCGGCGGGCTCCTTCTTCGGCCTGCTCGGCCCGAACGGCGCCGGCAAGACGACCGCGATCTCGGCCGTCTGCAACCTGATCCGGGTCACCTCGGGCGAGGTGCTGGTCTTCGGCGAGCCGGCGGACACGCTCGAGGCGCGCTCCTGGATCGGGCTCGCCGAGCAGGACATCAACCTGGACCGCTTCCTCACCGTCCGGGAAACGCTCGTCTACCACGGCGGCTACTTCGGCATGGACGGCGACGAGGCGGAGGCACGCGCGGAGGAGATGATCGACGTCTTCGGCCTCGGTCCGAAGCGCGACGTCCGTGCGCCGTGGCTATCCGGCGGGCAGCGCCGCCGCCTGCTGCTCGCCCGCGCGCTGATGCACCAGCCGCGGCTCGTGATCCTCGACGAGCCCACGGCGGGCGTCGACTTCGAGCTGCGGATGGAGCTGTGGCGCTACATCCGCCAGCTCCACAACGAGGGGACGACGATCCTGCTCACGACCCACTACCTGGAGGAAGCCGAGGAGCTCTGCGAGGAGATCGGCCTGATCCGGGCCGGGCGCCTGATCGCGCGCGACTCGGCCCAGGGCCTGCGCGAGCACTTCGGCGTCGGCCGGCTTACCGACGTCTACGTCAAGGCGATGGAGAGCGCGTGACCGGCCTGGTCGGGCTCAAGTGGCTGTCGAAGCGGGAGACGCTGCGCGTCTCGAAGCTCTGGACCCAGACGATCCTCGCGCCGGTGATCAGCTCGATCCTCTTCATCCTGGTCTTCGGGCTCTCGCTCGGCGGCCGCATCAAGCACATCGACGGCGTGGAGTACGACGTTTTCATCGTCCCCGGCCTGATCACCATGGCGATGGTCCAGGCCGCCTACTCGAATAACGCCTCGACGATCTTCCAGGCCCGCTTCGACCGCTACGTGAACGACGTGCTGTCCGCGCCGATGAAGCCGTGGCAGATGACGCTCGGCTTCACGGTCGGCGGCGTCTTCCGGGCGGTGTCGATCGGCGGCTCGCTGGCGCTGCTGGCGGTGCCGCTGGTAGGCGTGCCGGTCGAGCAGCCGCTGGCGCTGATCGCGGCGGTGGCGCTGGGCCTCGTGCTGTTCAGCGCCCTCGGCCTGGTGGTCGGGATCTACGCCGAGCAGTGGGACCACACCACCTTCATCCAGAACATCGTGATCCTGCCGCTCGCCTTCGTAGGCGGGGTCTTCTACTCGGTGAGCATCCTGCCGTCGCCCTGGCACGAGCTCTCCCACATCAACCCGATCTTCTACCTGGTGAACGGGCTGCGCTACGGATTCCTGGGCCAGAGCGACGTGAGCATCTGGCTGTCGCTGGGCGTGACCGCCGCCTTCGCGGTCCCGGCCTACCTCTGGGCGCAGTACCTGTTCACGAGCGGGAAGCGGCTGAAGCCCTAGTCCCGTCGAGCGCGAGGTCGAGCGCCTGCTCGGGCTTCATGCGCCGGCCCTCCGCGCGGGCCTCGTCGAACGCGGGACCGCCGAGTCCTTCCCGGACCGCCGAAGCCAGCTGCTCCCTGATCGGCTGGAGAAGCGGCCACACGGGGATCGAGATCAGCGCGCGGATCCCCTCGCCGGCGCCGAGGAGCGTGGCCGCCAGCCTGGCGTCGCCCTGGGTGTAGGCGAGGCCGGCGAAGGCCTCGAGGCAGTACGCGAACCCCTCCGGGTTGTCCGCGCCGCGGGAGACGCCGGCGCCGTCGGTCAGCACGTCCCTGGCCCGATCCAGGTCCTGCCTCAACAGGTAGTCGGCTCCGAGCGTGGTGAGGAGGAGCACCGCGAGTGAGTCGTCGGCCAGTTCCCGGGCGGTCGCGAGAGCCTCCGAGTGAGTCTCCAGCGCCTCGGTGGTACGGCCGTCTCTCATCAACATCGTGCCGAGCTGCATCTGGACGAACGCGACCCCCCAGCGCCAGTCGATCCGCCGGGAGGTGGCGAGGGCATCCGTGAGGAGGGCGTATTGCTCCTCGCGCTCGGTCTCGTAGTCCAAGGCCGCGGCGAGGGTCGTCATGGCGGCCGCCCTGACGTGCTCGTCGCCGGACTCCGTCGACAGCCCGATCGCCTCTCGCAGCCGCTCGCGGGCCCCCTCGAGGTCGCCGGTGAGAAAGCGCGGGCCGCCCTGGGAGAGGGCGACCTCGGCACGAACCTGGGCGGAGCCCGAGGCCAGCAGCGGCGCCAGCCGGTCCATCATCGGCAGCAGCTCGCTGATCAACCCGCGCTGCCACCAGTAGGTCCAGATGACGCCGAAGGCATGGCCGGGCAACTGGACCTCGCCCGTCTCGAGCGCCCACGGGAGGAGCGCCCGGACGTTGTCGAGGTCGGCGTCGAGCCGGGCGAACCAGGCTCGCTGCGCGGGACCGTAGAAGTGCTGTGCCGCCTGCTCGCAGACGCGTACGAAGTACTCG
>JBJMLJ010000322.1:0-1906 GCA_045805365.1 Thermoleophilaceae bacterium | reverse complement strand
GCGATCGACGACGATCGAGTCGCCCTTCTCAACGCGGTACTGCCTGCCGCCGATTTTCACGATTGCGTACATGAGAAAGCGCCCCGGCGGGCGCGGCCCGAGTGTAGCGGCACGCTCCGTCAGGCGGCCACGCCGACCGGCGCGAGCATCAGCTCCTGGAGCTCGGCGGGAGCGACCGTCCGCCGCTCCTCCGCGACCCGCTCCGGAGCGAGGCAGAAGCCCTCGACCGTGTGCTGCCCGACGAGCCAGGGAAGGATCCGGGGGGCGCGGAACTCGCGCCCGTCGAGCCGGGCCACCTCGCCGTGCGCCGCGGGCGTCCAGTGAACGGCCAGGTCCGGCAGGACGTTGTCCTTCCCGGTGCGGACCACCTGCTTCACGAGCGGCTCCCCCGCCGCCGAGACCAGCGACCGAAGCATCGCCTCGATCCCCTCACAGGTCGCGTCGTATTCGCCCGCCGGCACGATGCCCGCCACCTCCCGCCCCTCCACGTTGAGCCGGATCCAGCCGTGCTGCTCGGACGGGATCGCGAAGGCGCGCGTGGCCGCCCAGTCGTAGTCGGGCAGCAGCTGGGCCGCGCGGAGGAGCAGCTTCTCTGACGCCGCCCCGTGATAGGCCCGCTTTACCCGTGCCGGTGTGCGGGCCTTGACCCAGCGGAACCCCCGGCCGGGCAACGACCTCGTCCGAAGCTTCGCTATCCGGGCGTAGCCGGTTCCGAGCAGGACGGAGCGGAGGAAGTCCGGGATCCCGTGCGCCGGCTCCATCCCGTTCAGAGAGAAGACGAACACCTCGGCGTCGGGACCAGCCTCCTCGACCAGCAGCCCCACCTGCCGGTCCGCCTCGCGGTAGACGTCCGCGATCCCGACGGGCAGCGAGCGAGCGGCGTCCGGGATGGACTCGTAGAGGGGGTCGCCGGGCTCGAGCGTGTGCCACAGCCAGTGGCCCGAGCGATGGAACTCCGGAAAGTCGATCATCGCGACCTCGGGACGGAGGCGGCGCAGCAGCCGGACCGCGGCGGCGCCCCGCAGCCGGAGGCCGCGGATCGCGTCGGTGCCCACTCGGCTCAGCTCTGCCACCCGGTCGCCGGACACGTAGTTGATCTCCGTGCCGCACCGGAACGGGTGGCGCTCGGCCAGAAGCGACGCGGCGTCGGAGGGAAAGACCGTGTACTCGCGCTCCATCGGGTTGTGCGAGCCCCAGCCGCGGATGATGAAGGCCGCGGCCGCCGACGTCTCCGGCACTCCCGGCATGTCGAATAGGCCGACCGAGCCGGCGCCGGCGCGCGACCACAGCGGCATCAGCGGCTCGAACTGCTGCGGGGCCACCCGCATCTGGTGCGGGTCCCATAGCCAGGGCCCGTAGAGCCGGCGGTGCTCCTCGGGCTCGAGGCCGCTGGTGAACGACGGCCAGAGCGGGACGCCGCCGATGTAGCGCTGGGGCGCGACCGTCAGCTTGGCCGAGCGCTCCGCGAGCGCCCCCAGGTTGGGCATCTCCCCGGCTTCCATGAGCCGCTGCACGAGCGTCCACTCGGCCGACTCGAGTGCTATCGCCAGCATCCGCATCCTGCCGATATTCGCACGCGACGCCAGGGCTAGTCCGGCCGCCACTCGCGTGGTCTGGCCGCGGGAACCCACGGGGCGGACAGGAGGTCCCTCACGCGGGCGCGCCAGCGCAGGACGGCACGGAGCGCGGCGGGGCTCAGCTCCGCGCAGCGCGCCCAGAAGCGCACGCTGAGCCCGCGCCCGGGGCCGCAGCTCCGCGCGGCCCGCCGGAGCTCGTCGAGCCGGGCCGGCCTCTCGCCGGACCAGAGCTGCATGGAGTTGAGCTCGAGGAGCTCGCCCGCGGCCGCCTCGCCCGACGGCCGCCGCGCGACCGACGGTGGAGCGCTCGCCGTCCGCGATGCCCGGTG